>DATJPW010000293.1:0-21542 GCA_035506215.1 Desulfomonilaceae bacterium | reverse complement strand
TTCTGCCGGCCCAAGATGTTTATGTTCCGCTTGCAGAAGATCATGGATGAGTATGTGGGCGGCGTGACCTCGGGCTTCAAGACCAATGGGAAGAAACTTGAGAGGGCACTGGAACTTTTGGCATGGTTGAAGGAGGATTCCGAAAAGTTGGCTGCTGCCGATCTGCACGATCTGCTGCGTTGCCACGAAAACATCCAGAGACTATACCAGGCGGAAGTTCACGCGAGAACCATTCTGTTCCGCGAAGAGACCCGTTGGCCCGGATATTATTTCCGGAACGACAAGCCTAACCTCGATGAGGCGAACTGGAAGGTCTTCGTCAATTGCACCTACAAGGACGGCAAGTGGGAATTCAAGAAAGTGCCTATCATCTCGATAATTGACTGAGCAATCAATTACAATGGTTGACCAAGAAATCTATTAGCTCTATAAAAAATCCGGGTGCGGTTACCTGCACCCGGATTCTTTGTTACAGACAGTAAGGCCGTTGAGGGGGCATCGTGTCCTCTTATTGCCGTTTCAGGGAGGCAGCATGGCTGGAGAAAAGACCGTACTCGTCGTCGGGGGTGGCATTAGTGGGATTACCTCTGCAGTGGAAGCCGCGGAAGCCGGTTGTAAAATTATTCTTGTGGAGAGGCTTCCGTATCTGGGGGGTCGCGTTGCCAGGATGAACAGGTATTTCCCGAAGCTGTGCCCTCCCAATTGCGGCCTGGAGATAAATTTCAGACGGATACGAGGTAATCCCGACATCACGGTATATACTTCCGCGGAGGTGGAGAGTATCAGCGGCGCGGCAGGCGCCTATTCCGCTACTATCAAAGTTTCACCTCGGTATGTGACCGACCAATCTGCCACAAATAGGTGCGTCGAAGATTGCCCGGTCCTGATTTTGAACGATTTTAATTACGGAATGGATAGTACCAAAGCTGTATATCTGCCTTACGAAATGGCGTATCCAATGAATCTCGTGGTGGATAGAGACGCCTTGAAGCGTATCGAGGGCTCAGGTGAATTCAATGACTTTATAACCTCCTGCAAATCAAAAGGAATTAACATAGATCTTAATGCCCAACCCGAAACGTTCGATGTCCAGGTCAACTCGATCATTTGGGCCACGGGCTGGAAACCATACGATGCGACGAAGCTCGACAAGCTCGGTTTTGGTCGCTGCGCGAACGTGATAAACAACGTTATGATGGAAAGGCTGGCTGCAGCCAACGGTCCCACCAGAGGCGAGATAGTGCGGCCGTCGGACGGGAAAAAGATTAATAATCTGGCATTCGTGCAGTGTGCCGGATCCAGAGACAGAAACCATCTGCCCTATTGTTCATCAATATGTTGCTTGGCCTCGTTGAAACAGGCCACCTATCTGAGAGATTACAATCCGGACGCTCGGGCCCAGATTTTCTATATCGACCTAAGAGCGTACGGTCGGTTCGAATACTTTTACGACCGAGTTACCAAAGACGAGAACATCGTACTCACAAAGGGGAAAATAGTTAACATAACCGAAGATCCGGTGACCAAAGACGTGATACTGGAAGGCGAAGACATACTCTCCGGAAAGAAAATTCGACGGGCTTTTGATATGGCGGTACTGGCCACCGGCATGCAACCAAACACCAGCGACGAGAAAATTCCCGGACCGGGTGTGCTCTATGATGAATTCGGTTTCATCGCGTCGGATGAGGGTATACATGCAGCGGGTTTGTCCAAGAGACCGATGGATGTTGGGACTTGCTTGCAGGACGCCACAGGAGCTGCCTTAAAAGCGCTTCAGGATACGGTGGGGAGGTAAGCCGATGGAACACAAGATCGGAGTCTACATTGATAGCGGACACGGCATCGGAGAATCTCTCGACCTGGAAGCTCTCTCCACTGTGGCTCGAGATGAGTTCGATGTTGAAGTCTGTCGAGTTGAGCCCTATTGGAATACCTCCGATAAACTTGCCATCATTAGAGACGACATAACGAGCAAAGGCTTGAGTGCGGTAATTATTGCGGGACCCTCCCCCCGAGTGTTCCAGCAGCAGTTCAAGTTCGAAGGTGTAATAACAGAGAGGATCAATCTTCGGGAGCACGTGATCTGGTCTCATCCCGCCAACGATGAAGATACTCAGATGCTCGCCGAGGATTATATGAGGATGGGTATTACGAAAACCTCGAAGTACGAGGACAGACCGCCTTTTATGGAGGCAGTGGACAGGAGTATCCTAGTCATCGGTGGAGGCATGACAGGGATGACAGCGGCCCTTGAAGCGGCTAAGGCCGGTTCCCAGGTCTACCTTGTAGAAAAGGAGCCCCAACTTGGCGGATGGGCCAACAAATTCCACAAGGTCTTTACCGGGAAGCCGCCATATACAGAGATAGTTGATACTCCCGCACAAGAGAAAATTTCTGAAGTAAACAAGCACGAAAACATAAAAGTTTTCACGGGGCATCGGATCTATAGCATCGCCGGCGCACCCGGCATGTTTGACGTGGTCGTAAGGCCTGACGGGCCATGGATCGAGAAACTGGTCAAAGAGCAGAACGAGTGGCTGGCGGCCAAGTTGGCCCGAGAGGCCGCGGGAGAAGAAGAGCCCAAGCCTGCCAAGCCAGCCGAGGTAGAAGAAGCGCCAGCGGAGGCGGTAGAAGTCGAGGAACCTAAAGATTTTTCACATGAGGCTTTCCGTGTTGGAGCAGTGATTTTAGCCGCAGGATGGCGCCCAGAAGAGCCGAGCGGCTGTGAACATCTTGGATACGGCAAATATGCGGACGTCATTACTAACGTACAGATGGAGGAACTGGCCGCCCAGGGTAAAATCAAAAGGCCGTCGGACGGGAAAGAAGTCAACTCGGTGGCGTTCATAGATGCAACCGCTCCGGAAGCAGAACACCCGCTGCTTTACTGCTCTTCTGTAACTTCTCTGGTCGCCCTGAAGCAGGCCCAATACGTGCGCAAAGCTAACCCCGACGGGAAGGCGTACATTTTTTACGAAAATATGAGGACGCCGGGCCAGTATGAAATATTTTACCAGGCCATGCAGGACGATCCCGGTGTTTTTCTCTCCAAGGGGACTCCTCTGGGCGTGACCAACGGCTCCTCAGGACTGAGCATTGAGCTGAAGGACACATTGCTGGGCGAGAAACTAAGGATCAATGTGGACCTTGTGGTCCTGTCTACCGGTATGGTGCCGGCCTCCAAGGATGCCGCGATCTTGAATCTGAAATATCGGCAGGGGCCTTTCTTGCCGCAGAATCCTTACGGGTTCAACGATTCGCACTTTATCTGTTTTCCATACGAGACACAGCGGACCGGTATCTACGCTGCCGGATGTGTCAGGCAGCCCATGGACTTCATGAGCTGCGAAACCGACGCAGCGGGAGCGGCATTGAAAGCGATTCAATGCGCGGAGCTGGTTGCCCAGGGCAAAGCGGTTCACCCCAGGGCCGGGGATCAGTCTTTCCCGGAAATCTTCGTGCAGAGATGCACCCAGTGTAAGCGGTGTACAGAAGAATGTCCGTTCGGAGCTTATGACGAAAAACCGGACGGGACCCCCCTCCCGAATCCTACACGATGCCGGCGATGCGCTATCTGCATGGGCTCATGTCCCGAGCGCATCATCTCATTCAGGGATCATTCCGTGGACATGATCGGCTCGATGGTGAAGTCCGTCAACGTTCCCGATGCGTATGACGAGAAGCCGAGGGTGATAGTTTTTATCTGCGAAAACGATGCCTATCCGGTTGTGGACATGGCGGGAATCAATCGATTTCAGTACAGCCCGTTTGTCAGATTCATCCCGCTGAGGTGCCTCGGGAATATAAACATGGTGTGGATAGCGGATGCTCTCTCAAAAGGCATAGATGGTATCCTGTTGATCGGCTGCAAGTATGGGGACGATTATCAGTGCCACTTCGTCAAGGGAAGCGAGCTGGCGGAATATCGCATGGGCAAAATCAGTGAGACTTTGCAGCGACTTGTCTTGGAACCGGAACGTATCCGGGTTGAACAGTTGGCCATAGACGAGAGCAAGAAGCTCCCGCAGATAGTGGACGAATTTATGGAGAAGCTCGCCGAATTTGAACCCAACCCCTACAAAGGCTTTTAAGGAGGCTTACCCATGGCGAACGAGTTCTTTGCGGAACCCGATCTTCAGTTTGCCAGAGATCTTATAAATGCCGGCGCCGAAGACGTGAAGAAGTGTTATCAGTGCGCGACGTGCTCCGTCGCTTGTCGCATTTCTCCGGACAACGGCCCTTATCCTCGTAAAGAAATGATATGGGCTCAATGGGGCATTAAGGACCGTCTTTTGAACGATCCGGACGTCTGGCTGTGTCATCATTGCAATGACTGCTCGACCCAGTGTCCCCGAGGCGCGAATCCCGGGGACGTGATGAAGGCCGTGCGCAAAATGCTCATTCAGCAGTATTCGAAGCCATCATTTCTTGGCAAACTCGTGGGGACACCGGCGCTTATGGCGGTTGCTCTGGCGATTCCCATAATTGTGGTCCTGGCGCTGGTATACCTCAATAACGGATTCAATTTTCCAACGCCGATCAATTACGGCCAATTTATAGATTACGTTTACATTCAGGTGGTGTTTACCGCGGCCTTGATTTTCGCAGTGATATCTCTACTGCTGAGTCTGGTTGATTACTGGAAAAGGCTGCAATCGAGCAACGTGATCGACGTGGGGACCTCTCGCAAGGCTTTCATACCGAGTCTTATCGAGGGGCTGGCGGAGATTTTGCCTCACACTACATTCAAGGAATGCGAAGCAAACAACATACGCTATGCCGCGCACCTGATGGCATTTTGGGGAATGATCGGTCTGTTTGTTACCACTGCGATTGTTGCCTTTAACATCGATATTCTTCATATCGCCCCGCCGTCCCGCACTGGCCCTGGAACGGTGCCCATAAAGATCCTTGGCAACGTCAGCGCCGTAGCTTTCGTACTAGGTATTGGAATAATGCTGGTGCGCCGATTGACGGTGCCGGATCAGGCCGGGAGCAGCTCTTATTTCGACTGGTTTTTTGTGTGGATAATTTTTGGGACCGGGGCCACCGGGCTTCTCACAGAGCTGATCCGTTGGTCAGGCGGTGTTGGCGGAACGTATGTTCTGTACACCATTCACCTGATGTTTGTTCTTGCGCTTTTTCTATACCTTCCGTTCTCGAAATTTGCGCATCTTGGATATCGCACTGTGGCTATTGCCTGGGCAAAATCAGCAGGGAGAAAGCTGACCCTTCCCCTGGAACCGAACTACGTGCCCGCCCCAGCGTCAAAGCAAGAAGGGTCAGCAGGCGTGGCGCAGGCCTAGGCTGCACGCGGTTCCTTTACAACTGGGCGACCGTTATACAAAACGGGCGAAGATTCCTTCGCCCGTTGTTAGTATTGCAAGTCTTCCCAGAGTAATTTCTATTTGCCGCGTCCACCGATCTTAACACGAAATTCGTTTTTCGAATCGCTCCCACAGCACCAGTGCTATCTCTTGACCGACATCCTCCCAATCCTGATTCGCGTTGGTTAGATACTTTGACAAGTCTGCAGTCCATTTAGATTTGTCGGATTCTATATAATTCAGCAAAAAGTTGCCGTAAAGCCCTTCGTACATATACGGCATGTCCCTCTCCATATCTCTCACAATTCTTTCAGCCTTGTTAGACCCCCTCATCTTCGAATCCCTCCGTTTCCTCACACCGAACGAATACCATCGCACAACGGCATCTCGTTTCAATTAGTTAGATGCCCCAGGAGGACACAAGTTTCACAAAAAATGTTCGATATTCTCTTCGGTCAAATACGCGAATTAGAGGCGCAGACCCGATGGTCTTCTCATTTTGGATTTGCAACCTTGCCATTGCTTGTGTTAACCTACCGATCTCTGAGTGTCACGGGCTGCAATGTACTTGAACAATTAGTTAATTGGCGCAACCGGATCTCCACCGTGTTCGAGGGAGGCGTGGAGATACGTGACCATCGCCCTTTTTCCTATTTGACTTCCTTGGACGGGCAGGGCGTTGGAGCGGCATTTTATGGAGTTTGCCGTACGGCTTTGATTGTGCCGCGGAAAGGACGCAGAATTGATACCGCGCTACACACGTGAAGCAATGGCAAAAATCTGGAAACCGGAAAACCGGTATCAGAAGTGGCTAGACATAGAAATAGCCGTCTGCGAAGCATGGGCTGAAAGAGGGATCATCCCTCTGGATAGTGTTGAGAGAATCCGATCTCGGGCCGATTTCGATCCGAAACGAATTGAAGAAATCGAAAACATTACGCGCCATGATGTAATAGCATTTACTACATGTGTCGCCGAATATGTTGGCGAGGATTCCAGATATATCCATAGAGGTCTCACGTCGTACGACGTTGTAGACACGGCGCTCTCGTTGCTCCTCAGGGAAGCCGGTCTGATTATCCGCGAGGGTCTTGTAGAACTGTTGGATGCACTTAAGGGTCGTTCGCTGGAACACCGTCTCACTCCGATGGTGGGGCGGTCTCACGGAATACATGCCGAACCGATCACATTCGGACTCAAGTTAGCAATATTCTACTCTGAGATGTCACGCCACCTGGATCGGTGGGACGCTGCGCTCGAAACCATATCGGTGGGAAAAATATCTGGGGCCGTGGGGACTTACGCACATCTGGACCCGGACATGGAAGAAGTCGTGCTGGCAAGATTGGGTCTCAGACCGGCCCCGGTTTCCAACCAGGTTATTCAACGGGATCGGCATGCCGTTTACTTCACCACTCTCGCTCTCATTGCATCGAGCATAGAAAAGATCGCTGTCGAAATAAGGCATCTACAGCGCACCGAGGTGGGAGAAGTGGAGGAATTCTTCCATGCGGGACAGAAGGGCTCGTCCGCGATGCCACACAAGCGCAATCCTGTGCTGACTGAAAACCTCTCCGGCCTAGCGAGAATGATGCGCGGCTATGCATTATCAGCAATGGAAAATGTTGCGCTTTGGCATGAAAGAGACATTTCGCATTCCTCCGTCGAACGGATCATCGGACCGGATGCCACTATCCTTGCCGATTTCATGCTGCACAGATTGGCTGAGGTCGTACGAAATATGCGGGTCTATGAAGAACGCATGCAACATAATTTGGCCTTGACGCGCGGTCTCATTTTTTCGGAAGCGGTTCTGATACGGCTCGTGGATCGCGGCCTGACCAGAGAGCAAGCTTATGCCCTGGTGCAGAGGGCCGCTATGAAGGCTTGGGAAGGCGGCATTGATTTCAAGACGGCCCTCATTCATGACTCGGAGGTAATGCAGCATTTGGATTTGAACGAGATAGACTCGATCTTCGATCTGCATCATGCCATCAGGTGGGTAGACGAATCATTTAAGCGGATATTTGGCTAGAGGTTTCAGATAGATATGGCAAAACATTAATGTAAAAGTTCTTGACTTTTGGCCCAAGTACCTGTAAAGAAAAGCGTATGTTGCTTCTATACCCGTATAAATCCCCCCCGTGGCGGTGTCGCCTGAGAACAGGACTGTCTCTGACCTTAGCCTGCCTTCTCTCTCTTATCTCAGGGGTCGGCGCGGGGGCAGGTGAGCCCCTCTACCCGCAAGCACTCATGAATTGGATGGTCGAAGGCACTTTTCACGCGCTGATAGTGGATAAGTCGCAGCAGCGACTCACTGTATGGCAGATCCAGGACGGCGAACCTTCCATTGTCGAATCTTACAGATGTTCCACGGGTGAGAATGACGGGGACAAGTGGGTTCGCGGGGACATGAAAACCCCGGAGGGGGTTTATTTCTTCTGTTCCGTAATAGATGGACGATCACTACCTGCCAAATATGGGCTGTGGGCATTCACTACAGACTACCCTAATTTTGTGGACCGCCGGCATGGAAAGAGTGGAGACGGGATCTGGCTTCATGGACGCGACAAGCCGCTCAACGGCAAGCCGGATTCAAACGGCTGCATAGCATTGGAAAACCAGGATCTCACGAAAGTCTCTCGATTCGTTAGATTGCAGGGCACCCCGCTGATCGTGGTGGATAGGGTGGTGATGGCGCCTCGCTCGGTGATCATGGAAAATGAGCGGAGGCTTCGGGATTTTATCGAGTCGTGGCGCGACTCATGGGCGTCCCGAAGCCTTGATACGTACATGGCCCATTATTCCGCTAATTTTCAAAGCGTCTGGCTGGATTTTAAAGCCTGGAAGGAAAAGAAGCGAAAACTGAACCAGCGCTACAAAACGATCCAAGTCAAACTTGGAAACGTTTACCTCTACAGGCAGAATGGACTGGTCACAGCTATTTTCACCCAGTTGTACAGATCGGACAGCTTTCAAAGTACCGGCGTCAAGATACTGTATATAACTGACTCGGGGGGAAAGTACGGGGTCTATGCGGAAGATTATCACCAGCCGGTAGACGATGCTTTTCCCGTACGGACCCTCATGGCGAGAGCCAATGGGGAATCCAAGCCTGGCTTCGATCAGGCCAATGACTTTCGTATCCGTTTGGTCTCCACCGACGAGCCTGAGCAATCAACTTACGGAGAAACGGAAACCCCGCGACCTTCTGCTCCATCAAGAGGCGTTGTGCTTGAAAAATTACAGGATCCATCAAAAGAACCGGTCACTCCGCCACTAGATGCCAATGAAAAATTCGCCGGTGATTCTTCCCCTGAGAAGCTAATTGTGGCCTGGCTGATGCCGTCGGATGTTCAAGCTCCTTTTTTGGAGGTGTGCAAATCCGGGGCGAGAAGTATGAGGGCTTCCGAGGATTCGATCCAGCATCCCGCTTCTCAGGACTCGTCGACGCAAGAAATCGTTCCGGCTCCTGGAGTGGGGACAACGGTCATAGCCGCGCCTCAGCCCCACCCCGCGGAACAATTTAATGACGCTGTAGAAAAGAAAGACCCCGAACCGATACGGGCCAAGTTGGACTCAGGCGCCTCTCAATCCAGCATTAGTCGTGGAGATCGGAAGGATGTTCTGGACTTTCTTGAGAAGTGGAAACGAGCCTGGATGCAAAAGGATCTTGACAGGTTCCTCAAGATGTATCATCCTGATTTTCAGGAAAGAAGAGCGGATTACCAGATATTTCTAAAGTCAAAGAGAAATTCTTTCCGCAAGTATCGGACCATTCAGGTGGAACTAGATCGCATAGAGATCAAGAGGGCCAACGGAACGTGGCTGGTGAAGTTTTTACAGTCGTTCCAGGGAGACGATTACCGTGACAAAGGCTGGAAAAATATGGTCCTGGCTGTCAGCGAAGGGCAGAGGTTACGGATCATCGAGGAGCGATGGTCCCCTCTATAAAGGGCTTCCTCCGACGCCGGTTCCCAAGGCCCGTAGCAAAGCCGGTTACTCCATAGTCGTTATCAACGCTTCGGGACAGACTCGGCAAATAGAGCTGACACCTCTCAAGATGCGCGTCGGGCTACTTCTCATTGCCGTGGTGATCATCTTCGTGGTCATCTCAGTTATTCCTATGGGGCCGTTGTTCCGCGGTCCGAGCCCGGGCGATGCGGATTTGAGCGAGAAGGTCGAAAAGCTCCAGGAGGAGTTGAGGCAAAAGGAGCTTGCTCTTAGTGTCCAGGAGAAGCATTTGAAGGAGATGCGGGAAACGCCGACTCTTGCTGCGATCGGCTCGAACTTACCGGCAGAGTCGAGACACGCGTCTTCCAAACCGGGATCGTCGTCTGATAGTGAAGGACCATTGATGTCTCTTCAGAGCCCCTTGAAGTCTGAAGGTGGCCTTTCAAATCCTCCCGATCAAGGAGAGGATGAAATAGCGGGGAAACCGGGCGGCTTCCAGCAGCAGGCCACCGATCGAAGGGGTTCATCGTCGGACACCAATGAAGCTGCGGCGGGTTCTCCGTCGAGATCCAGCCGCGTGCCCGGCAAACAGATTGATATCGGTTTCGATGCGCAAGAAGTGAACGCTGTGGCGGATAGTCCTAACAGCGGGACCTTGAGTTTTCGCCTCGTGAAGGACTCTCCTGATGTTCGGTTTTCAGGGTATCTCTTCGTGTTTGTGGAAATGGCTGACCAACGAGGCGAGAACAAGATTTACGCGTATCCAAAGCAGACGCGGCTCGGAGAGGAAGATTTGCCGGCCGACTATCGGGATGGCGAGACTGTATCGTTCAAATACAATTCCCGAGTAGAACTTCCCTATGGCGATATCAGACCGGGAGCGTCGCTGGCGAAAGTATCAATAGTCTTGTACTCGGACAACGGGAAAATAGTCTTTCAAAGAGGATTTGATCGTCGAGAAGTCAAGGTTGTGGGTGCAAAAGAACCGGCCGTTCAGCCGGGAACACGGCCGAGGGCCGGGGTAGAGAAGAGACGAGCCTTGTAGGGAATTCCTTCCCGCTCGACATGCGGGTATAGATATTGCCTTGGTGTGTTTTAGAGCGACTGGGCAGAGAATCGCAGAGAATGGATGCTCGCGGGCCTGAAAGTCCGTTGGCGTGTTTTTGCGTGTAAGAGAAAGCGCCGCTGCTTCCGGGGTTCCGCAGGGCCGACGGAGCTGCCTTTGCGGCGCGGCAGGGGTTGGGATAGTCGGCCGCTGTATTTTTCCGGTTCTTCTGATGGATGGTTGTCGTCGGCACTTCGCCACCGGACATACGCCCGAAGGGGCTTTGGCGGGCCCCGTTCTCAGCTGAACCGGGATGTGGAGTGCGCACCCGCCGTATGGATACTTCCTCTGAATTCAAGAGTCATTTTCACCATGCAATTGTTTGCGCGTGTCTGGTTATCCTTGCGCCGTGCGTGCTTGAGGCGAAGACTACGAGCCGAGTTTTTTTCAAAGGCACCGCCGCGGAGTTGGAGGTTCATTTTGTTAAAGGGGAGATACCCGGGCCCACACTTCTAGTACTGGGGGGCATTCACGGCGACGAGCCCGGCGGCTACCTTGCTGCGGACCTGTATGCAGACATTTCCCTGAAAAAAGGCAACCTAATTGTTATTCCGCGTGCCAACCTCCCTTCCATACTGGGGGACGTGAGAGGTAACACGCGGGATATGAATCGGAAATTCGCCGGCAAAGTGGTGGAGTCCGATCGTGACGCGGCTGTTGTGGCTGTGATCAAGGACCTCATGAAGTCGAGTGATTTTTTTCTCAATCTTCACGATGGGTCCGGGTTCTTTTCCCCTATATGGGAATCGACGCTAAGAAACCCGATGCGGTTCGGCCAATCGATCATAGCCGATGCGGAACAACACACGCGCTCGGACGGCGCAGTGCTGAATTTGAAAAGCGTTGTCGAGAAGGTACTCGAAAAGGTCAATGGTCAAATAGAGTTGCCGGAGCACCAGTTTCGTTTCAACAACCACAGGACCTTGGCTCATGACACACCCCACAAAGAACAACGGCTGTCTGCAACGTTTCACGCGTTAACGCGCGTCGGAATTCCTGCTTTCGGCATCGAGACCTCAAAGAACATCTCTGATCAAAGGCTACGGGTTCGGTATCAGACGATGGTCATCAATGCTTTCCTGGAGGAGTCCGGGATCATAGTTGAAAATCCAAAACTCTATTTTGAAGAGCCTCACCTGAAATTCTTGATTGTTTCCATCAACGGCTCGATCCCCGTGGTGGTGAAGGGAGATGATGTCCTGGAGGTGAAGAGGGGAGACAGCATCAGGATAGTCCAAATCGAGTCAAATTATTCCCGTGGACTGACTGCCCGCATCAACGGCCATGGCCACGGATTCAACGATATAAACCGCGAAATTGCCGTTGACGAGGATACGGCAATCGAGGTCAGGAAGGATCGTTTTCTCATGGCGAGCATTCCGGTCAAGACCGGGTTGCGACGCTCTCATTCCGTGACGGAAATCAATATGAAACCGCGGTTGCAGTACTTCTGTGTTCGTGTAAACAACAAGACGTTCATCGTTGAGCCCGGAGAGGAATTGGAAGTTACCAGGGGCGATTCACTGTTAATTCTGGATCCGAGAACGAACCTGAGTCACGAAGGCGAAAAGGGCATGAAGATTGATCTGCGCGGATTTCAGGCCGAGACAGCGCCTTATCCGGGTGAAGATAGAGGCTATAAAATCAATACGGCATCAGATCTTCAACCAAAATATGCGGCGCTTCGAGGATCGACATTGGTTTTCCCATTGCAGGCCAAGCTGAACAACAAAGTCTTTGCTGAAGCCTATATCGCCGTGGCAGAACCTAGAATGGAATACATAGTACTTCGCGGATCCAGTGGCGTGAGCTTCGCGGCCTATTCCGGGGACAAGGTAGAACTACCTACGGGAACGGTGGTTAAGATCATGGACGTAAAGACCAATAATCCTGCTGCCGCCCCTTTGTTTCTTGCGATGGCCGGTCGGACGCTGAAGTGGGGAGTCGGCGGGTCCGCGGGCATAGATACGTCCAAATTGACGGAAACGGAGACCCCTCTGGATATCACCCGGGACGGTAAGAGTATAGGCAGAGTATGGCTGAAGCGAGGGAGCGAATACAGACTCTCCTCAGGAGGCCTGGAGCCTTATATGCCCATCTTGAAAGTGCGCTATTGAAGCGAGTCCCCCCGTACTGACTGACGCTGCATCAAGTGACCTTGGTTATTTTGTTATTTTCGTCCACGAGGACTGCTCGGCCTTTTATGTCTCGTGCTTCCGATTCGTCCACCGCAACGTACGTGCAAATAATTATCCGATCTCCTACAGACACCTTTCGCGCGGCCGCGCCGTTAAGGCAGATCACGCCCGAATCAGGCTCTCCTTTGATCACATAAGTTATGAACCGCTCACCATTGGAGATGTTGTAAATGTGGACCTGCTCGTATTCGAGCATATCCGCTGCATTCAGCAGATTGGAGTCAATGGTGATACTGCCTTCGTAATCGATGCAAGCTTCCGTTACTTTAGCTCGGTGGATCTTGGATTTGAGCATTGTCCGCAGCATATGAAGCCTCCAGGGGTCGGCGGTTTCCAGTCTTTTTCGGGCTATGTGAGCTGAGCGAGTTCGAAATTCAGACCGCGCGGGTCTTAAGTTGTTCACGTTCGAGAATCATGTTGTCTATCAGTCGGGTTCTTCCGATCCTGACAGCCATTACAGCCAAAGCGGAATCGTTTACTTTATCCAGTTCTTGAAGAGTCTCCGGATGAACAAGGCTTATGTAATCCACTTTGGCGTCCGGTTCGCTCTCTATTCTGTTGGTCATCGCTGCGATGTACTTCGCTGCTTTCGGCTCGCCTTGAATGAATAATCGTTGAGCCTGGAAAAGGGCCTGATTGAGACACACAGCCTGATGTCTCTCGTCGGATGACAAATAAGAATTTCGGGAACTCATGGCTAGGCCGTCTTCTTCCCGGACAGTGGCGCACGGGACTATCTCCACGTCCAGGTCAAGGTCTCTTACCATGATCTTTATTACCTGGAGCTGTTGATAGTCCTTTTGACCGAAATAAGCTGCCGTGGGCTGAACGATGTTGAAAAGTTTCAGGACCACGGTCGCGACCCCTCTGAAATGTCCGGGTCTTGAAGCTCCACACAGTGGTTCGGAAACTTTTTCAACCTCAACATAGGTCTGGTAGTTGGATCCATAGATATCGGTCCCTTCCGGCATGAAAAGCACGTCAGTTCCCACTTGAGCGCACTTAAGAGAATCCGACTCCGGATCGCGGGGATAAGCCCCGAAATCTTCATTACGTCCGAATTGGGTGGGGTTTACAAAGATGCTGACAACAACGAGATCGTTTTCAGCGCGAGCGCGGCGAATGAGACTGATGTGTCCTTCATGCAAGAACCCCATGGTGGGAACGAAACCGAGGGTCTTCCCCCGCGCGAGGCGTTGCCTACTCCAAGCCTTCATCTGTGCCACAGACTCGATCACTTCCATGATCTGTTCTCAAAAAAAAGAGCCTTCCGGAGGGAAGGCTCGTGGCATTCGTACATTCATCCTTCCGTCCCGGTCAAATTGATCCAGGCGGTATTTTCTAAAGACCGTACCAAAGTTCCGGGTCTAAGTATGACTCCGGACTTACTTGCATTATAAACTAAAAAGGCAGACTATCAAGAGCAAAATTGAACCTGAAATTAATAATTGAGTTCCGTTCCAATGATCTTCATTGCCCCATTAACAGTGCGGTTGACGCTTTACCCTATGGTGGCGGCATGCTAAAAAGTGTCATGCGATCGTTAGTTACAATAAGAAAATGTGAGGATTACGACCCCCAGCGCGTCACCGCGGTTATCGAAAAAATTTTCGATGACCTTGGAGGAATCGCGTCAGTCGTGAAGACCGGCGACCGGGTCCTTTTGAAGCCGAATTTGTTGAAATCCGCGGATCCGTCGCAGGCCGTGGTGACTCATCCCACCGTGGTCGAGGCAGTTGCCGCAACGGTCTTGGATTGCGGTGGGGTCCCATTCGTCGGTGACAGCCCTCCATTGGGAAATCTGCCCAGAGTTCTGTCCAAATGCGGTTATGATCCCTTCATGAAGAAAATGGGGATCCAAACGGTGCCATTTGTGGAGAAGACGCCGGTGGAGTTCCCCGGCGACAAGCTGTTCCGCCGCATAGACCTGGCAAAGGAGATCTTCGAGTTCGATGCCGTAATCAATCTGCCCAAGCTGAAGACTCACACGCAAATGGTCCTGACGCTGGCTGTGAAAAACCTTTTCGGGGCAGTGATCGGGACTGATAAAGCCGCATGGCATCTCAGGGCAGGGCGGGAATTCGCCACTTTCGCCACAGTGCTCGTGCAGATTTATGACAGAGTTCGGCCGGTGGTCTCGATAATGGACGGGGTTCTCGCCATGGAAGGAAATGGGCCGAACAGCGGAGATCCGCGGCATGTGGGGATCATCGCAGCGGCCCGGGATGCTGTGGCCCTGGATGCGGTGATATGTCGCCTGATAGGGTTCCCTGTCGACTCTGTCCCTACTTGCGCGGTTGCAGTCGGCCTTGGTGTCGGGGTGGTGGACATGGACGGAATCGACATGGTGGGCGATGCGCTGGATGGTTTCCCTCTCAGAGACTTCAAGCCCCCGAAATCCATGAGCATGGCGTGGAACCTTTCATACGGGAACCCGATTCGTAGATTTTTGGAGAATCACCTTATCACACGGCCCGAAATAGACGCTTTGTCCTGTGAGACCTGCGGAATCTGTCTGGAACACTGTCCTCCAGGTGCGATCCACGAACAGGACAGTCGCATGGTGATTGACCGAAAAAAGTGCATTTCCTGTTTTTGTTGCCACGAGTTGTGCCCGAATCAGGCGGTCCGCATCGTGCTGCCGCGCGTGGGAAGGTTTCTGTCCAAGATAACCCGCTGAATTGAAATCGGTCGTCCGTGCTCATTGGTCGGCTTCTGAAGCGCCGCGAAAGTGAACCACAATTTTTGGTAGAAGTTTCTGGGAGGGGCGTACCCGTGTATGAATGTGGCCGGCTCAACCCGACTAGCTGACCTTACAATAGATGGGCGAAGAGAAATCTATGGATTTGGCAATCCTTCAAAGAATAGCGCTGGAACTTGACGAGCTGCTGCCGGGACGGTTCGTCACCAGGATACATCAGCCCCTGCCCCGGGATATCGTCCTTCGGACCAGGTCACGGAGTGGTCCGGAGATAAAATTGATGATAAGCGCTGATCCGGCCCTGGGACGCATTCATACCACTGATCTGAAAATCCCGAATCCTGCATCGCCACCCAGATTCTGCGCTTTTCTAAGGGCCCGTTTCCAAGGATCGCGAATTCTCCGGGTCTGGGCCGACCCTGATGACCGCGTAGTGCATATATTGGGGCAAAAAGGTTTGGACTCAGAGCGAAGCGAGACGGAACTAATTCTGGAACTTCTGGGCCGTGATTCGAATATCATCCTTGTCGACCGCCGAACCAACAAAATCCTGGAATGTTTGCACCGTATACCGGAGAAAGAAGCCGGTCTGAGGGCTGTGCTACCGGCGCGGGAATACTTGCCGCCTCCCAAGAGGCAGAGGAGCGGCCTGTTGGAAGAGACAGAGGTCCGAAATGGCGATACGGTCCCCGGTATTATCACCGAACCTGACGGCAAAAAGCGTTTGTGTTTGAATGCGGCGGGTGACAGAGGCGAGAAGTTTCCTTCAATGAATCATGCAGCAGATGCGTTCTTCACACCCAGATTACGGTCAGCCCTTGTGGAGACGCTTAGGAATGATCTATCGGGAAAATTGAAGTCACGGATCCGAGCGCTCGATCGACGGATAGGCAAAATCGAAGCCGATGCGCGGCGGCTGAAGGAGCTTACCAACCGCCAGGTGGAAGGCGAGTTTCTCAAGGCCAATCTGCAGAGAATCAAGAAGGGTATGACCTCAGTAGAAGTCTCGGACTGGGAAACCGGCGGTACGCGAACCATTGCTCTGGACCCGTCTCTCTCGCCGGTAGCCAATATGAAGAAGATTTTCAAAAAGGCTGCCAAGGGCAAACGAGGTGAGGAGAAGGTGCTGGAACGCTTGCAGAGGTCTTTTGAAGAGAAGAGGGCGCTTGAAGACTGTCTCTATTTCGTGCACGAAGCGCCGGACATAGAGTCGCTTGAGGCAGCGGCCCTGGAAATGCCGGTTACAAAGGCTGGACCTCGAAAGGAACCGCCACGCGCGGGTACCAGGGCAAAGCAGGAGTCACGATATTTCCACCAGTATCAAACACCAGGAGGCCGAGAGGTGCTGGTGGGAAGAAATGCGCACGGTAACGATTTCCTCGTTCGTCATAAAGCCCGGAAAGGCGACCTCTGGTTCCACGTAAAGGATTTTCCTGGTTCTCACGTCTTGTTAAGGGCAGGGACGGCGGACCTCGCATCCTCCGGGGATAGAGCGTTCGCCGCCGGGCTGGCGGTATATTTTTCAAAGGCCCTGGGAAAAGGACGAGTGGAAGTAATAATAGCAGACGCGGCCGCCTTAGAGCGCCCGAAGGGGGCCCTCCCGGGCCAGGTCAGAGTGAAGAGCTTCAAAACAATTCTATCGGACCAAATAATACCTGAACCATCTGGGCTGAAGTCGCATGAGTGACTCTCGGCGACGCGCAGCTTTCACCTACGCAGCCGAAGCGAGTTCTTTACGAGGACCGCGCTCCTAGTACCAACGACGTAGGCAGAAGTACACGCATGAATTATGTTGCTCTCCATGCGTTTGCCCAAATCCGCTTCAAACGCCCACGGACGGGGTTCAAGTCAGGCGGCCTTCTTTGTCATCCGGCCCTTTATATGCTCGGCCATCCGGTGCTCTTCCTTCTTGAACTCTTCGAAATCCAGTTGCATTCCGTTGATGTACGTGCTCCATCCGGCACTCGATTTCGCAATGTGCATAGCGTCCTCGATCTCTTCGTCAGTGGCTCCAAGCGCTTTGGCGAATTCAGTGTGATGGAAGGCGCAATAGTGGCACTTCATGACGCCTGAAATTGCTATCCCTATCAATTCCCGATACTTATTAGGAATAGCTCCTTCCTCTATATGGACTCGCTTAAGAAGCTCCCATTCCAGTTCGAGCGTGGAATCAGGGATTGTTTTGAACATGCTTGGGACTACTCCCAACTCGTCTTCCATCTCTCTGTATATTTCTTCTCGGGTCATATCTTCGCTCCTTCGCAGCTCATTAACGGACACGTTTTAGACGATCTTTCCCCTCGTGGAGAGCGTTAAACGTACCCGTGGCAGGCTTCGAGTTCATGCTCTGTCGGTTTAGATGCTATTCGCAGGGCGAGGTTTCATCGACGGCTGCGAAATTCTTTGCGTGTTTCAGGGGCAGCAATTCATTCCGATTGAGGCGTTTCTGAGGGCTTGTGCAAATCAGGTGTCCGCACGTGTTCAGGCCGAAAGCCGATCCCGACCACGCGGGCAGGGATTCTGCGTAAGAAAGGCCATCGTCCCAGCAATCTTACCGGCAAAGGTGGTGACATTCGTTTACTTGTGTTGAGGAACCTTTCAATCAAATGATCCTGGATGAGAATTTGAAGCCTTTGAGTCATTCGAGTCGGCAATTCGCGGCGCGTTTGGACCCGACGGAGGTGCTCAATGTTCAAAGTCCCTTGTCGCAAGGGTGTAGCCAGGATGTTAGCCGCCGCTACAGCATCCTGGATGGCAAGGTTGATACCGACTCCTCCAACCGGAGACATAGCGTGTGCCGCGTCTCCGATGCAAAGGAGACCGGGACGAAACCATTTCCGTAAACGATCAACTCTCACGGTCAGAATATGTAAGTCGTTCCAATCACGAATTTCATCCAGGCGGTCGCGCATGAACGGAACCAATTTAGCCAAATCGTCGCGAAAAACAGGCAGGCCCTGTTGTTGAATCTGGTCAAAAGCGCCCTTGCGAATAACGAGTCCACATTGGAAATAGTCACCTCGATCAATCATGAGGAAGAAGTTTCCATAGTCCGCCCTGAACAGCACTTGCCCCGGGTCGCTGGAATATCGGGTCAATCGGAACCACAGCACGTCGATGGGAACACCGGATTGGACGATTTTCAGCCCCGCCTTTTGTCGAACAATGGAATGGCGTCCATCCGCGCCGATAACGAGATCCGATCGAACTTCGAGGGTACCGGATGGAGTCTTAGCCCTCACACCGGCAATTTTCCCGTCGGTCCAAATCAGATCAATGACTTCCGCCTCCATTTTCAGATGAAATTCCGCATAATTATTTGCATGGGTGGAAAAAAAGGTTAGGAAATCCCACTGGGGCATGAAACCCAGGAATTTGCAGTGGGTCGACAGATGTGTAAAATCAGCGACTGCCGTTAATGTCTCACCAATTTGCGCGCTGAGTAGCTGTACTTCTTGATGGGGCTGCTTCAGAAATTCATTCAGTAGATCGAGTTCGTGGACAATTTGGAAGGTGGACGGATGGATTGTGTCTCCGCGGAAATCACGAAAAAAGTCGACGTGCTTTTCCAGTATCACAACGTCCACGCCGGCACGAGCCAGGAGAAATCCCAGCATTATTCCGGCGGGTCCACCTCCCGCGATACAACACCGCGTGTCCAACTTTTCGGCTGTGACGACGGAACCGTTCATGGCTTTTCTCTCGCGATTCGATGATTCAGTTTCATGTTGCAAGACTATCAGATTGGGACATTAAAGACCTTCGCAACGTTCCGGCCGAGAATCATGTTCTTCACTTCTCCATCTGCGGGTCCAAGAGGCGAGAATCCGAATCTAAGCCTGATGTCGTCGGGCGGCCTATTGCTGAATGTTGGGCCTAAAATGTCGGTACAGTCGGACCTGCCCCGTGCTGTTCCAACCTAGAGTTCCACTTGGATGCCAAGTTCTATCACTTGCTTGGCGGGGAGATTATAGAAGCCGGCCGACCAGGCGGCGTTCCGAGTCAAGTAAATGAACAGCTTCTCACGCCAAACCGCCATCACGGGGTCATCCTCCTTAGGTGTCAATATTTGGCCACCGACATAGTAGGTTGCCGAGCGGACATCAACGTCCAATCCGTGGGCCTGGGCGTGCCGTAGTTCCCCGGGGACATCGGGATCATCCATGAACCCGAAGTGGAGGACTATTTGATAAATTCCCTTTTCATAGTTCGACACCTCGACGCGGTCCTTTACCCATACCCTGGGGACATCTTCAATTACCACGGTGAGGAGGATCACTCGTTCGTGCAAGACCTGGTTATGTTTCAAGTGATGCAGCAACATGGGTGGTGTTCCCTGAGGATTCCCAGTCATAAATACGGCCGTGCCGGGCACGCGAACCGGGGGCTCATCCTGGAGCCGATGAACGAAAGCCTCGACTGGCATTATCTGCCTGTCGAGCCGACGTTTGACGACAGCCCGACCGCGCTTCCACGTGGACATGAGCACAAAAACGCCCGTACCTGCGAGCAAGGCCACCCACCCACCTTGAACGATCCTGAACATATTCGCTCCAAGAAAGGCGAGGTCAACGACAAGGAATCCGGCCGTAACCAGAATCGCCGGAATAAGGCGCCATCCCCACAACTCGCGGGTTACGTGGAAAGCGAGGATCGTCGTAATGACCATAGTAGCCGACACGGCGACACCATACGCGCCTGCAAGACCGCTTGATGTGCGAAAGCCCAAGACCAAAGCTATTGTCCCGATCATTAGGAGCCAATTTATAGTCGGAATATAAATCTGACCGATCTTCACGGCAGAGGTTTGTACAACCCGGAGCCGTGGAAACAAGCCCAGGAATGCAGCCTGACGGCTCAGTGAAAAGACCCCGGAGATTACCGCCTGTGAGGCAATGACAGTGGCAACGGTCGCAAGGACAACAAGGGGATATAGAGCCCATCCAGGAGCAAGTTGGTAGAATGGATGAGTCAGTTCGCGAGGATTCTCGAGCAGCAGAGCCCCTTGACCGAAATAGTTAAGGACCAAAGCCGGGAACGTCAAAGCATACCAGGCAAGCCGGATTGCTCTCGAATTGAAGTGTCCCACATCCGCGTATAGCGCTTCAGCGCCTGCGACGCAAAGGAAGACAGCCCCTAACACCAGAAATCCCAGAAACTGATTGCTGGTTAAAAAGCGAACGGCATAGACTGGGCTTACCCCCGCCAGTATCTGGGGTTGTCGCACGATGCCCGATATCCCGAGGACGGCGAGTGCAGCAAACCATATCACCATTATCGGACCAAATATTGATCCTATACCGGCCGTACCACGTCTCTGAAAAACGAACAGCAGGATCAAAATCACTACAGTGATTGGCAGAACATACTGGTCCATAGATGATGTTGCCACTTTCAAGCCTTCCACTGCACTGAGAACCGAGATGGCAGACGTGATCATGCCGTCTCCGTAAAGGAGGGCTGCTCCAAACATGCCAAGAAAAACGAGTATCGAATAATCTCTTTTACGCCATGATGAGAGCAAGGCCATGAGAGCCAGCATGCCGCCCTCTCCGTGGTTGTCCATTCGCATCACGTACAAGATGTATTTGACGGATACAATGATGAGAAGGGTCCAAAAAATGAGCGAGACGACACCCAGCACATTCTCGGGCGAAGGAGGAACAGGATGTTGACCGCCGAAACACTCTCGAAACGCAAACAGGACATTTGTGCCGATGTCGCCGAAAACCACGCCGAGTGCGGTTAGAGATACGAATATGAGGCTTTCTTTGGACTTTTCTTCGTGAGGTGCGCCCGCTTCACCGGCGAGCTTTCCGGGCTCCTCCTCTATGATTTGTTCACGTTGTTCTTCCGGCATCAACGACACCCGATGCTGCGCGTTTGTCGCCCATTCATGAACTACGTGGGCGCGTCAGGTTGTAAACGTACGCACAGCCTGTATCCAGATTGCCGGTGATCTTCCACTACGCCCATCGGAACTCACCATGATTTTGCCTAGAGGTGGTTGCAAAACCTCAATGGAAGAAATGAATAATGCATTATTTTGTAGGGGCGGTTCCTGAACCGCCCGAAATCAGGGCGCTTCTCGAAGCGCCCCTACCGTATCCCATGTGCATTTAGAGGTTTTGCAACCACTTGTAGGCTTTCACATGAATTAAGTGCGGGGTACAGAAGCTATTTCGGGGAACCTACTATTTCTTATCTTTGAGCTTTTTGAGCCAGTCATTCGCTTCAGCATCATACCCAAGCTT
>DATJPW010000292.1:0-6882 GCA_035506215.1 Desulfomonilaceae bacterium | reverse complement strand
CACGAGTACCTGTATCTGCATTGCATTATGCAATTAAAAGATATATAACGTAGCAAAGAGTAGCGATTCAAATGGAGAGATATTTATGGCAACAGCGGTGCGGATATCCGAAAAACTCGTGAATGAGGCAAAGAAATTCAGCCGGATCGACCATAGATCCTTGGCCGGCCAAATCGAACACTGGGCTCGTATGGGCAAGTGCGCCGAGGAAAATCCGGATTTGACTTATTCACTCATCAAGGAGATCTTAATTGGGCTGGCGGAATTGGAGCAAGGAGAGAAAACCGAATATACGTTTGGATAGATCTGCATGAAGATATATCAGTCGAGGTCCTTTGAGCACGGCGTGAAAAAAATGCTGAAACGAGAAAAGGATGTATTGGATGAGGAGATACGAACAATTGTGGAAAACCCATCAATCGGGGAGGAAAAGAAAGGGGATTTGAAAGGGATCTTCGTGCACAAATTCAAACTTGGCGTTAAGCAGTATCTTCTTGCTTATCGAAAGGTTGGGCCGGATTTGGAGTTGATTATGATAGGTCCTCACGAAAACTACTATAGAGACTTGAAGCAATATGTGAAGAGCCAATAATGAGGCTTGCTAAAGGACTCGCCATCTTGGCCGAACACGGAATCGGACCCAGCCTCTTCGGGAGCCAAAATTACCGCACAACAACCTGAGATATCAGAAGCTTTTTCCGTGCGACAGCCCAGCGGGTTCGCACGCGCCTTGTACGGTACTGTCTTGATCTTTGGGCACGTTGCGGAGTAATAGATCTTCGGGGCCATAGCAACACGAATAGGGGGTGGACTATGACTGACGGAATGGATCGACGAGAGTTTCTGAAGTTTTCCATGGCAACAGGTGCGCTCCTCGTAGCCGGGGAGGCAGCGAAGGAGGGCGTAATGGCACAAGGGACAGCAGAGATTACCGAAGCAGATAAGGTGACCGTCTGGGTGCTCACGGACAATTATTATGATGCGTTGAGACCGGACAGCAAAATCACGAAGCGGTACCGGGTATTGCCGGGCAAGTCAATCCATGCCGAACACGGCCTTGCTTATTATGTGGAGTCAGTCGTCAACGGGAAGGCGACAACCTGCATGTTTGACTACGGACTCGACCCGGTAGGGGTGATGAACAACGTAGCGACGTTAGGGCTCGACCTCGGAAAAACGGACGCCTTTAGCCTGAGCCACGGTCATTTCGATCACTGGATGGCTGCCGTCGAAATCCTGAAGCGGAATCAGTCGCGTATCGCCGGAGGGAAGCCCTTTTACGTGGGAGAGGAAGCGTTTCTACGCCGGTACACACTCCGACCTGGAACCAACGAAGTCATGGATATCGGACAGTTGAAGAAAGAGGACATTGAAGCCCTGGGACTGAAGGTTGTAGATGTGAAAGACCCGATTCAGGTCATTCCCGGCGCATACTTCACCGGGAACATTAAGCGAGTCACCGCATACGAAAAGATCAACCCGAATCTACTTGTCAAGCGCGGAGAAACCCCCGAACCCGATGATTTCAGGGGTGAGCAGGCACTGTTCTTCAAGGTGAAAGGCACAGGGCTCGTGGTCCTCTCAGGTTGCGCTCACGCCGGCATCGTAAACACGGTCAAGCAGGCCCAAAAGGTTGCCGGTACGGACAAGGTTCACGCGATCATGGGAGGATTTCACCTCATCAACGCAAAATCTGAGATCATTCAACAAACAGTAGCCGATATTAAAGCAATGAAACCGGACCACATCGTACCAACGCATTGCACCGGATTCGAGGC
Source organism: Desulfomonilaceae bacterium (assembly GCA_035506215.1). GTDB lineage: Bacteria > Desulfobacterota > Desulfomonilia > Desulfomonilales > Desulfomonilaceae > DATJPW01. The sequence continues at coordinate 5,104 of DATJPW010000292.1, read as the reverse complement.
AATCGTCGCTTTTGGCAGGGAAATGCCTGCTGAGTTCATTCTTAATACCGCGGGAACGCAATATACCTTTGGGGCGTAAGTGTCATAGGAATTAACCGATGAAAAGCGTTCGTGTCAGGACGCCGGCCAAGGTCAACTTATGCTTGAGAGTTCTGAGAGGCCGGCCTGACGGATACCATGACATCGAGTCTTTGTTTCAGGCTATTGACCTGGAAGATGAACTCATAATTGAAAAGATCCAGGGTACTTCTGTGCTCGAGGTACCGGGATTCCCCAGCCTGGAAAACGAAGAGAACCTGATAATCAAGGCAGTGCGCTGGATCGAGCGAGAGACCGATACCAAAGTGCAAGTGCGCATTCGACTCAACAAGATAATCCCGATAGCCGCCGGCCTGGGGGGAGGCAGCACGGACGCAGCAGCCGCCCTCATGGGCATCTGTTCGCTATTCGATTTGCAACTTCCGGATGAGGCAATTTATCGCGGCGCGCGAACTCTAGGTGCGGATGTCCCCTTTTTTCTGAAAGGAGGAAGCGCTGTGGGTGAAGGCGTCGGCGACGTGTTGACTCCGGCGGATTTGCCTTTGGATTACGGCTTAATTCTCGTTAACCCCGGCTTTCCGGTTTCAACCGGTGCGGTCTATAAGGAGTACTCAGCAAGCTTGACAGGCATGGTTGGGACCGGTAAGCTTTGGACAAGAATCCGGGAACACCAGGATGTCGCAAGCCTGCTGTACAATGATTTGCAGGCGCCGGCGGAGAGGCTGCACCCGGAAATATCGGAAGTGCGGATCTTCCTAGAGGGTGCAGGTCTGAAAAAATCTCTGATGAGTGGAAGCGGTCCCACAATATTTGGCATAGGTGATCCGGACGAACTGAGCGGCATAAGAGACGTTGTGCCCGAAAGATGGCATGCCTTTTTGGTCAGGCCCATCAAACGCGGCCTGACAATGGATTGATCATCCGCCCCGGAATGGGGGCGCCGGTAATAGGCCTGCTGGGGTGTCGTCAAGCGGCAAGACACGGGTCTTTGGAACCCGCATTCGGAGGTTCGAATCCTCCCACCCCAGCCAATCCGAATGAGTTGACAAATCGTACGGATTTGTCCAGGGTCCGATTGTCCTGCCTGACAACTTTCCAAACTTTGGATTATCCGTGAATTCGCTTGACTCTGCGTTGGTGAGATATTAGGCTCCTACAGCCCTTCACTGGGCATTGTAATTTTAGAAGAGGTGATCCATGGGATCGAGGAAATTGCCGACTAGGGAAAATCAAAAATCGCTCTACGCCAAGCAGGCGGAGCAGCGGGTTGCTCTCCTGAAGGAAAGAGGCTCGAGCGAACAGGACATAGCCAAGGATTCGAAACTGAAACATCTGAAGGCCAGACTAAAACAGATCGACGGCGCAGTGGCCCGCATTTCGTTCCTTGAAGACCAGAAGAAGCAACTTCAGGAAAGGAAGGAGCAAAGAAAGGCGGAAGCCGAGGCAGCCAAGCAAGCGCCTCCGGCCAAAGAGAAGAAGACGAAGAAGACCGAAGACAAGAAGGCCGCTGCAACTGACAAGAAGAAGCCAGCCGCAAAGCCGGCAGCCAAGAAAAAAGAAAAGACCTGAAAACAGTTGTTAAACTAATGGACAGTCTTAATATCAGTCGAATAGTCCAAGAGATTGTGTTAATCCTGCCGGGGTTCCTGCTGGCCGTAACGGTCCATGAGTACACTCACGGTTATATAGCTTACAGGCTCGGAGACCCTACAGCAAAGGCGGCCGGACGACTTACATTTAATCCCATTAGCCATCTGGATCCCATCGGCACTCTCATGTTGGTTGTGACGAGGATGATAGGTTGGGCCAAGCCTGTACCCGTCGATCCGCGCTATTTGAGGAATCCTCGATCGGACATGCTTTGGATCAGTCTGGGAGGGCCGGCGGCCAATCTCATTACGGCACTCGTACTGGCTGTGTTGCTGCACGGTCTGGTCTTTTTCACCGGCGGCAGTGTTACCGGCCAAGTTACAACTCTTATTGTGGTCCCCTTGTACATGATCCTTCTTTTCGGGGTGAGGATAAATGTCGTTCTCGCCATATTTAACCTGATCCCTGTCCCGCCGCTGGACGGCGCAAAGATCCTTGAAGGCTTGCTTCCTCCAAGGCAAGCTTATCAATTTCAGAAATTGGAACCCTATGGGTTCATTATTCTGATTGCTCTCATATTCACTGATGCCGTAAGCTACATTATACTGCCTCCAATCCGCTTTATAGAGGCGCTACTCCTGAGCGGACTGAGATAGCCGATGAGTTATGAGGTCAAGCTCGAAGTATTTGAAGGTCCTCTGGATCTTCTCCTGCACTTGATCAATCGTAATGAGTTGAGCATCACCGATATTCCCATGGCCCTGATCACACAGCAATATCTGGAAACTATCGAATTGATGAAATCCCTCAACCTTGAAGTTGCCGGTGAATACTTGGTGATGGCGGCATATCTCACACACATCAAATCTCAGATGCTTCTCCCTTTGCCCGAAGAGGACCAAGAGGGTACGGAATGCGGCCAGGACCCCAGAGACGAACTGGTCGCTCATCTCTTGGAATATAAGCGTTACAAAGAGGCTTCCGAAAATTTGGGTGCGCTGAGTCAGCTTGATCGTGATGTGTTCGTCAGAGAGTCCTCCGAAGATATTCCCGATTCTTCTAGAGCCAGACAGCCGCTGGACGTCGGTTTGCCGGAACTGTTGAACTCGCTCCGGGAACTCCTGGCTCGGACTTCAAGACGCGACCTGATCGAATTGGAACCGGAACGATTGCACGTACAGGATAAGATTCACGAGATTATGGAGCGCTTGGACAGTGTTCCGCAGATCACTTTCAATTCTCTATTTCAAGGCTCGGCATCTCGCGTGCAGATTTTGACCACTTTCCTTGCCTTGTTGGAGGTGATGAAACTGCAACTTGTCCGGGTTTATCAAGATGAGCCGTTTGGCACTATACTGATAGCAAAGCGGTTCTCACAGAACCAGGAGACGACCCCAATCGGGATCTCAGCGGAAGGGTCAGCGTAAACGTCGGTAGGGGCGACCGGCCGGTCGCCCCTACTTTCAGGTGATGAGAGACAGCCGCTTATCGGCCGCCAAGTTCAGATTTCTTCGACAGTTATGGCTTCTTCGGGACAGACCGAAACGCAAGACTCACAGCCCAGACATTCATCCGGATTGGCAACCGTGGTTTGTTCGTCAGCCGCCGCCAGCACATCCGCGGGACAAACGTCCACGCATTCACCGCATGATTTACACTTTTCTTCATTGATCTTGGGCAAATACATCGACACACCTCTTTGTTGCTCAGTTCGGATAGCTCAACAGAAATATAAGCATCCTCAGCCCGTTGTTCCACCAAAGGCCGGCGATATTTTTCTCATTGCAATGAGCCCTTGTCAAGGGCCAGTCCATGCAATGTGGCTATTCGCCCTGCGGCGAATAAACCGTAGAGAGCCGGAAGTGCAAGAGATAACAGGAAATTCCCATCTCTCACAGCTTGACAGGCTGCGATATTTTCAGTAGCATCCTCGTCGAAATAGGCAGTAGGGCGGGAACTGAACACGGATTCTATTCGGAGGGAGCCGCTATGCTCGAGCAAATCTTAACTCTTGCCTCGTGGCCCATAGCCGTTGTAGTCGTGTGTTTTCTAGGGATGATTATTTTTAGGCAACCCATACTCGACTAATTGATCGTACTCGAAGGGTCACCAAGACTGGCCTTGAAGCGGATGCCCCACCGCAGGATGGAAAATCGGATTTCAAACCGTCAGCTCCGGAAGAACTTCAGAGGCTCTTTGACCATTCCTTGCTGGTTCCGCAGGAGACGGAAATTCGAGCCGAACTTGAACGCCTTGCTTTGCGAGAGCAACCTAAACGAGAGACATTTCTGATCCAGATTCTAGCGGTAGCATCAATCATTCTGCAATTTGAGCGGACTTATTTCTCGATTTGGGGTAGTCAACTTGCGATCCTGCAGTTTCTCAACCCCCTCGGTGAAATAGGAGCGACCGTGGAGTCCCTGAAGCCCTACTACGATCTGGCAAAAGGCCAGGCGCCCGAACTTTATGAAAATTATTCTTTCGAACAGTGGCTCACTTTCATGGAGAATCATAGACTCGTTGGCCGGAAGGAAAGCAAGGTTGCCATCACATTGGTTGGTCGCGAGTTTCTCAAGTACCTTGTCAACCAAGGTTTTTCTCTCTACAAAGCCGGATAAGCGATCGAATTGCGAATGTAACTTAGCCGTGCCCTGACGGCCTGCATGTTTTAATTCATGGCATCCAAATCACGCCCGGCACTTCATCGGGTGCTTTAGGTGAAAGAATTCAAAGAAGTACTCTATGGCTGACATTGAGTGCTTTCCCCAATTTCCTGGCTAGTTCCTTCCCGATTGGTCGTTTCCCGTTCTCCATCTCGGAGATATGTCGCTGAGGAATACCTGTTATCTCTGAGAGTTGACGCTGGGTCAGACCCTCTTTGGTGCGAGCGCCCGCCAAAGCGATTCCAGGCAATTGTTCATCCGTGTACGGAAAACACTCGCGCCAGGGGATTGAATTCGAGATATCACTGAAGGGGCTGGTCTTAGAAGACTTCACTAGCATAGGATTGAGCATATAGTCTCAAGGGATCAAGTCAAGTGCAAAGTGGTCAGGATAGGATGAGGTCCGGTTTTCACTCGTTGACAGAGTCGGCTTCGGGTGTTAACCTGCAAAGACTTATTGAAGTGCCCGCCGGGAGAACCGCAGGATTTTAATCCCCTAGCCGAGGCCCAGAGGACGCCCATGAAAAATGATAAGAATTTTAAGGAAATGACGATAGCAGGAATTGCTTCTGATACCCGCAATATGCAACCGGTTGTCTTGCTCAGGGAAAAAGGCGGGGAGAGAGAGCTGTACATCTGGATAGGTCCCGTGGAAGCAATGGCGCTTCAGAGGGCCATGAATAAAGAAGTCTTTCAGCGCCCTCTGACTCATGAACTGATGAGAAACATTATTGAAAAGGCCGGCGTCACCATCGAGCACATCGAGATAGACGATCTGCGGGACCATACCTATTACGCGACCATTTATTTGA
>DATJPW010000291.1:0-10398 GCA_035506215.1 Desulfomonilaceae bacterium | reverse complement strand
CGGTTACATAAAAGTCTTGAAACGATTCGTTGACGTGGGGAGGAAGAGTCTCTATACCCATGTCCCTGCATTCGGAAATATAGAGTGTTATCTTGTCCGAGTTTCCGGCATCGCAGCTCAACTGCGCGGCCATGAATTCCGCAGGATAGTGCGCCTTTAAGAAAGCCGTTTGATAAGTGACCATGGCATAAGCGGTTGAATGGGATTTATTGAAACCGTACCCTGCAAATTTCTCCATAAGTTCAAAAATATATGAAGCTTTATCCGGTGCAATCTTGTTCTTTTGGGCGCCTTTTTCAAAACGACTCTTCTGTTCAGCCATCTCTTCAGGCTTCTTCTTACCCATCGCTCGTCGGAGCAGGTCCGCCTCACCCAGTGAATAGTCGGCCAGCAGCTTGGCTATGCTCATAACCTGTTCCTGGTACACGATTACGCCATGAGTTTCTTTGAGAACGGATTCCAGTTGAGGCAGTGAATACTCGATGGTAGTTCTGCCGTGTTTGCGATCGATGAAATCATCGACCATCCCGGATTCCAGAGGTCCGGGTCGATACAATGCGAGAATTGCTATCAGATCCTCAAATGCTGACGGCTTGAACTTGGTCAGTATGTCCCTCATCCCCGAGGACTCAAGCTGAAAGACTGCCAGCGTGTCACCTCTGGAAAGCAGGTCGAAAGTCTTTTTGTCGTCCAGAGGTAAGGAGTTGATGTCCACGTCCATGTTTCCGGACTGCCGCAAGAGTCGAACCGCTTGGTCGATCACAGTAAGGGTCTTTAATCCGAGAAAATCAAACTTCACGAGACCGATCTTCTCGACCCATGTCATGTCAAACTGAGTCACCGTCTCTTTGTTTGTGCCTAGATAAAGCGGCAGATGCGCTACCAGCGGTTCGTCGGAAATCACGATTCCTGCGGCATGCGTGGATGCATGGCGGGTGAGCCCTTCCAGTTTGCGAGCCGTATTGATCAGGTCCGCCACCCTGGGATCAGTAGCCATTAGATTCTTGAGCCGCGGTTCGTCTTTGACGGCTCGGTCCAGTGTTATGTTAAGTCTATCCGGTATAAGTTTGGCGATTCGATCCGCTTCCGCATAAGGAAACCCCAGTACCCGAGCCACGTCTCTTACCACAGCCTTGGCCTGCATTCGCCCGAATGTGATGATCTGGGCAACTTTGTCCTTTCCGTACTTATTTGATACATATTCTATGACTTGGTCACGGCCTTGCATGCAGAAATCAACGTCTATGTCAGGCATACTTTTCCGTTCAGGGTTCAAAAAACGCTCGAATAGCAGATCATAACGAATCGGATCAATATCTGTGATGCCCAGAGAATATGCGGCAAGCGAACCCGCGGCCGACCCTCGGCCCGGTCCTACCGGGATCTTTTGATCCCTAGCAAAGGCGACAAAATCGGCCACAATCAAAAAGTAGCCGGAAAACCCCATCTCTTGAATGAGTCGGATCTCGTGTTCTAACCGACTTTCATACACTTGCTCCGCGGCGGCATCGATTTCGCCTCGTTCCTTTAATTTCGCAATGCGGCTTCTGAAACCTACTCGTGTCTGTTTCTCAAACTGTTTTCTGAGAGATTCCCCTGACCCGGGATCAAACCTGGGCATATGCAACCGCCCGAACTCTAGCAGGACCGAGCATCTATCAGCGATCAACCTCGTGTTGCTCAGGGCCTCGGGGCAATGTTGAAAATCCCTCGCCATCTCCTCGGGTGATTTGAAATAGGACTGGTCGGTCCTGAAGGTCAATCTATCAGGATCATCCAATTTCTTCTGGGTCTGGATACAAAGAAGGATCTCGTGCGCTCTGTGGTCCGAGGGATCCAAGTAATGGCAATCATTTGTGGCCGCCACCTTCAGGTCCAGCTTTCCGGCCAGTTCCAGAAGGCCCCTATTAACCCTCTGCTGCTCCTCCAAGCCATTCTCCTGGAGCTCGAGGAAGTAGCGTTCAGGTGTGAAGAGGTCTCGATACCACGCGGCGGCTTCCATAGCGGCATCTTCATTGCCTGACAGGATCCATGCAGGGACTTCTCCCGATAGACATCCGCTCAGACAGATGAGCCCCTCGTTAAAGTTCGCCAACAATTCTCGATCTATTCTGGGCTTATAGTAGAAGCCCTCATGGTAGCCCTTGGTCACCAGCATACACAGGTTTCGATAACCTTTTTCATTTTCGCAAAGGAGGATAAGATGGTGCGAAGTAGTTTCGCCCATCCGCGCCGATTGGTCGAAACGGGAACCGGGCGCGACATATACTTCGCAACCGATTATGGGCTTGATTCCGCTTTCCTGGAGCTTCGTATAGAACTCCATTGCACCGAACAGATTCCCGTGGTCAGTCAGCGCCACAGCTGGTATTTTGTATTCTTTGGCCCTGGCCACAAGGTCCGGAATCCTCATGGCCCCATCCAGGAGAGAATATTGGCTGTGAACATGGAGATGGGCGAAGTCTACCGTAGGCATATTTGTTCCTTATGTCTTTGAAATAATTATCGTTTTAATTTCACCAAAAGCACACAATATCATCCTGCTCTTGGCTGTGCAACTGCAAACTGCGGTTGAATCCTGAAGTCTTCGTAATTAATTTAAGGCATTATTTAACATAATTATCTGAGATTGATAACAAATGCTAATGTTATTTATCATATATCGACTCTATCACAAAGATATTGACATTTTTTGAACTAGAGGATTAGAATAGATCAACCAGCGGGCTGCCGCCATTACATAGGCATAGCATATTTTTCTGTCAGCCAACAAGCCGACAAGGCAGGTTGGAGACGTGCCCGAGCCTTTAGGTCAAGGTCAACCCGCGGGCAGATAAGTGACTGAGAGTTAGCCTCGGCCCTCTGCGCTCTTATCTGCCGAAATCGTGCTGGGTGGTCATCTGTGTCTGACACGTCCGCTCCTGTTCGCATTCTGGCTTTCATTGGTGCCTCAGTGTTTTCTTTGTTGGGGAACGTTCGTCTCCTCATCGAAGAAATGGGACAGGTGTTGATTCTGCTGGGCCAGAGTCTCGTATGGATGTTCCGGCCTCCCGTCCGTTTTCGCGAGTTTGTTCGGCAACTAGACTTCGTAGGTGCCCAATCAGTGGTACTGATTGTGCTTACCGGAGGTTTCACCGGCATGGTCAGCGCGCTGCAAGGGTACATCGGTATGCACAAGTACGGGGCTGAATCCATGGTAGGGGCCACGGTGGCCTTGGCTTTGACCAGAGAACTTGGGCCGGTGATCAGCGCGCTTATGGTCGTTGGACGGGTGGGATCGTCGATGACCGCGGAACTCGGCAGCATGCGGAACACCCAACAGATTGACGCGCTGTCGAGCATGGCAGTGGACCCGGTCCAGTATCTTGTCGTCCCTCGTATCTTCGCTGCCATCATGACATTGCCGATTTTGGCCCTGATTTTCAGTTTTGCGGGCATGATAGGGGCCTATCTGATCAGCACGCAATATCTGGGAGTTGATGCCGGCACATTCATGTCCGGGGTCCGATATTATCTCGACCCTGATGATGTAGGGCATGGAGTTGTCAAGGCCGCTGTCTTTGGGCTGATTATCGCTCTAGTGGCTTGTTTCAAAGGCTACTATGCCACCGGAGGGGCCAGGGGAGTGGGTATCGCCACAACCCGATCTGTGGTGATTTCATCAGTCCTGGTGCTTGTTTCCGATTATGCGATGACGACCTTGATGTTCCATCGTCCATGAGCGTTTTTGGCGGAATTTCAGATGATCCGCTTGGATAGTGTTCATAAACAGTATGGAGACCAGAAGGTTCTTGACGGCATGAGCCTCGAAATTCAGGACGGCTCAGTCACGACCATTATTGGCAGGTCCGGCGGAGGCAAGTCTGTCCTGATGAGGCACATGATCGGACTGGAAAGGCCTGATAGCGGAGCAATCTATGTTGACGGACAAAACATTGTGAACATGAAGGGGCTCGAATTGAACAGGATGCGCAGACGATTCGGTGTCCTGTTCCAGGAGGCCGCGCTTTTTGATTCACTTTCAGTGAAAGACAATGTGGCGTTCCCTCTCAGGGAACACTTAAAGGTTTCGGAAACGAGGATTGCGGAAATCGTTGAGGCAAAGCTGGCCGAAGTAGGCATGGGCCAGCATAAGAACAAGTTTCCCGGTGAATTATCCGGCGGGATGAAGAAGAGGGTCGGCCTTGCCAGGGCATTGGCCCTGGACCCTGACGTTGTCTTCTTTGACGAGCCGACCAGCGGCTTAGACCCGATTACGAAGGGAGTGATTTTCAGGCTGATCGCAGCGACTCACCGGGAGCGGATGAATACTTATGTGCTTGTCAGCCACGATATTCAGGGTGTGCTCCGAATATCTGATGAAGTGATGATGCTTTTTAACGGCAAGATTTCGACGAAAGGGTCGCCCGAAGAAATTTTGAACAGCTCGGATGCCGTCATCCGTCAGTTCATAACGGGTTCCGCGGACGGGCCGATCACGATGGATTGAGGCAGGTAGTTTCCGGATGAACCGATTTTCATTGGAAGCCAAGGTAGGACTGTTCTTCGTGATAGCGGCCGCGATTTTTGTGTACACGTGGTTTCATGTTTTGGATTTTGGGAAGAAGGAAGGATTTATTCTTAAAGTCCGTTTCCGATCGGCGGAAGGCCTGGTGAATGGCGCCCAAGTTCAGATTGCGGGAATCAAGGTGGGAAGCGTCAAGAACATCATCTTTGATCCCCAGAGCGGCAAGGCAATAGCACTGTTGGAAATAAACGACGCTTACCGCGATTCCATACCGGAGGATTCAAAAGTAAATCTGAAGACCAAGGGGCTTCTGGGCGACAGGTATGTAGAGATAGAGCCGGGCAGACCGAATGTCCGCAAACTCAAACCCGGCGAGGAAATCACGCAAGTCAACGAGCCCTATGATCCGGAAAAATTGGTCGAGAACCTGGGCATAATAGGCCAAGACGTGCAAGTCCTAATGCGTGCGGCCCGTCAACAGATGATAGATGAAAAGGGCTCGGAGAAGGTCGGCAGTATAATTCAGAATGCCGACGACGTTTTCAAGAATTTGAATGAACTCATCGGAAAAAATAAGGAGAAAATAAACCAGACCGTAGACAGCACGAATAACGCGACAGCGAAGCTCGACGAAATCGTTAATCGCAACAAGGACAAGATAAACCGCTCCGTGGACAATCTGGACAGATTCTCCAGCTCATTGGACAAAGCCAGCGAGCGGTTTGTCAAATCATCAAAAGACCTGGAAGCGCTTACTGGTGACGTGCGAGCCGGTCGTGGGACGTTGGGAAGACTTGTCGTGGATGAGTCTCTTTATCGGGATGCTTCCAGTCTGGTTAGAGACTTGCGCGGTCTCACAAACAGTGTCCGGAGCGGACCCGGCGCTGTTAGCCGTTTAATAAATGACCCGGAAATCTACTTTGAAGCGCGACGTGCTATCCGAAATATGAGTAAAACCGCTGAAGATGTTTCCGAAGCCACTCCCATCAGCACTCTAGCCATAATCTTAGGGTCGGTCTTTAGATGAGGAGTGGACACGATGTCGCCCGCAGAAGATGCCCACGCTGACCGTCACCGAAAGCGCTCGTTGCCGTTCCTTGTGAAAGAAATTCGGCGCAGCGAAATTGCCGGATGTCCTCCGAAGGTTCTTTTGTTTGTTATCGCAATCTGTGTCACCGTTTCCGCGCTGCAATCGGTACCAGCCTATGGATCGGCATACGATTTCTTGCGACTGACAACACCAAAGATGCTTTTCGCTCTGGATCCTGATATTACCGTGCGAAAAATCGATCCCTACGCGCCGGACGGGGCTTGGACTCTGGGCGAAGGATGGGGTGTCCCTCCTATCTTTTTCCACACAAAAGTCCCGGGCTTATATGACCGGGTCGATTTTTTCTATCCTTTGGGATGCCGGGAAGAATCCAAGTTCAGGAGCAGACTAAGGTTTACCCCATTTTTTGAGAGTTATTGGTCAAAGGTCCCTCCTTTTGACGGCTTCTCCCGTTGCCTTACGCTGTATCAGGGCTTATCGGACATGGGCCAGCCTTATTGGGGATTTTTTCCGTTTTACGGGTTTACTTACAGACGGAACGGCGCGGACAAGACTTTGTTTGTTCTTTTCCCTCTTTACAGTGAAAGCACCGACGATGATGCCAGAACGATTAGGCTGCTTTGGCCGTTTATAACGTATGCTCGAAGCCCGGGACGGCAGGCATTCAAAATATGGCCGATTGTTGGGACCGACTCGATTCGTCAGGAGTATCGCAACCGTTTTGTGTTATGGCCGTTCTTCCAGCATGTAGACAAATATCCGGGCACCCCTGAAGCCTATTCGTACACCGCCGCGCCATTTCCTTTGTACATGCGTCAAGACTCCTGTTATTCCACAACCGTTGACCTCTTGTGGCCGCTGTTTACTTACTATCATCACTATCCCACAGGGCACCGTCGCTATAGCTTGCGTCCATTGTTCACTTACGGATATGGAGGGGGAATCGACGAACTGAGCATATTTTATTTTTACTATTCCAAAACCGACCGAAACAAAGGCACATCTTCAGGGATGTCCGAGGGATACATCTCTGTGGGCGATGACGAAGTCTTTACTGAACGCAAGTTTTTGATGATGAGTTCGATCCAAAAGAGGTATAGGAAAGGCTTCCTTGTCTTTGCGAAATATAAATTCTGGCCTTTTGCGGAATACAGTTGGGATGTCAAACGGGGATCTCACCTGAAGGTCCCTGAACTCATAAGCTTGAAGAGCGACTGGTGGGACCTGAATTTGGGCCGCCTCTTACGTTTCCTCGATTTCAGAGACACGCCCTTGACCCGCGAGATCAGTCTGTTGTCAGGATTGAGTCAACGAACCGAATTCAAAACGCACCCTTACATTTCCCCACCGCCTAAACCTGGCGACGACGGTTGGCAAGAACTCATATTCGGTTCATTCGGCAAGCGCTAGAGACTGATCAAAGATTAACGGCCACTAACGCCTTATTCTACACCTCGTGCTCCTCGTGCTCCGATTTGATCCCGTAGCCGAAGATCATGGCCTTGAAGTTCTCACCAACGGTTTCCCCGGTTGTTGCCAGATAAATGTGCGCCACAAGGAAGGATGCGAAAATAGTCCCCAGAAGAATGTGAACGGTTGCCAATACTCTCATACCGCCAATGACGTCTATTAATCCTTTGAACAAGTCAGGATACATGTACATGAGTCCGCTTATTAGTAGAATGGGCACGAGTGTTGCCTGCTTTCCCAGGTAAACGACCTTCTGAAGCGGGTTGAATTTATTGTCTTCGGTAGGGGGATAGGGATGGGGATCATGTGTAAATATTCCTAAGAGATAAAATCTGCCTTGGACTATCATGCGTCCGGGGATGTCGCCCTTCCGCGGGATATAATGCGAAATCCGTCCGGTTTTGAGGTTGTATGTCAGCCATACGACAAAAGAGACTACCATGCCCCACCCGAACCAATTGTGTATGCTTACCGCCCAATTGAAGCAGCCGGGAAACTTTTCAGGCCAGTGAAGGATTATGCCCGTAAAGATCAGCATTACTATGCAGAGCGCCTGGAACCAATGCCAAATCCTTTCAACCAAGGGATGGAGAAGTATTCGTCCCTCTGGAAGATGGATAGGTCCTTTGCGCCTCGTAAGGTATCTAAGTCCGCCATGGGCTATGGGAAGACCCAACGGCGCGATCACCGTAAGAATAATAATCACATCCAGGGCGGGGATCCTATTGGCCCCGATGACGTACCCGAACTTCCTGATCGTATCGGTATTGATATACCCGGTTTTTTGGATGTATTCCAACAGTCCGGCGGGTTCTTTCTCTTTGGATAACATCGTGAACTTCGTGTGACAGGATTCACAGCCTGCCACCTTGACCTTAACGGGAAGTATATAGTGGACCCCCGCTTTTTGGCCTTGATGGCAAATTATGCAGTCGAGCTTCGCAACATGCTCCTGGAATTCGTATAAATTTCTGTGCCCTTGTTCGATTTTCCTGCCGGAGGTATTGTGGCAATCAATACAAACCGTTCGTTTGAACTCCTTGGAATAATCGCTCGCAGCCTGACCGTAATGCGCATTGTGACATCCGATACAATCCGGGGCCTTCTGTGAAAGCTTCTTACCATGAACGCCCGCGTCGGCGGATTCTACTGATTCCTCATGGCATTCTTTGCAGTCCACTTTTTTCACACGTTGCTGATGCGGCACTTCAGACACGTCCTTATGGCAACTTACGCAAGTTGTGTCCGCATGCACGCCGTCCGAATATTGCCTTGCCTTTATGGCCAGGTTCATTTCTCCAAAAATAAACGGAGGCTTGGGGCTCGGTGGAAGCGGACTGCCTTCAACGACAACCTGATCGAGCAACTCTTCTCGTGACATTTTTAGTATGTCAGGATTGTGGCATTCCATACAGGCTTGATTGGTAAGCTCCTCAGGTTCGGCTGCTTTCGGCGATTCCCCTGCCTTCGGGGTCTCAGACTGGGCCGTGGGTTCCTTTTCCGGAGCTGGAGCAGTCGGCGCCGGTGACGGCGCCGGAGTCGCGGGCGGTTTTGTTTTAGTTTCCACAGATTGCGAGACGGGCGCTTGAGCTGTTGAACCTTGCTGCTGGGCGATTGCGGGGGCGCAGGCGAAATAGGATGCAATAGCAGTGGCTGAAACCGCGGCGAACAGAGCACTCCGGCTCCAATTTTGACAATTGGCAATCCTTGATTTCATTCCAGACTCCTTGGAGCCGGCAAAGGATTCGTGACCGACCGCGGTATTATTGCGCGCTATTTGCCCTCACCCTCATCGGCCGCGCCCGGATGACATTTACTGCAGGCTGTGGGGCCGGTCTTTTTCTTCTCTTTCTTCATTTTCTTGTGACAGCTCTGACATTTGTCGTGATAAGCCTTCTGCAGCGAGACGATTTTGTCCTGTGCCTCCAATTTATGGCATGCATAGCATTTCTTGACTTCCTGTCCTTCCTGCCACACATTCTTTCCGTCTTTGTATTCGTGATGGCATTCTGTGCATTTGAATTCTTTGTGTTTGGCGTGCGAAAAGGTCACAGGCGTTTTCTTCGGTTCCTTGAATACCTCCTTACTTGAAATTACGATGTCGTGGTCCGGGGCCTGGGTGGCTGCATAGGCCAGTGTGATTGCCGCGATAAACGCGGCCCCGACCAGCGCGACCAACATTTTCGCCCTGTCGCTCATGATCCGCCCTCCTTGTACTAATTGTGAATGCTAAGCTGAACGCCGAGAAACCCGGCGAGACTTTCCGACCAGCCAAGATATAAGAAATAACATGCCGATGTTAACGGTTCAAATCTTTTTTTCGGTCTTCGCCCCAAGCGTTTCCAGCTCATCGATAACTCGCCGGACCAGTTCATCAACTTTGGCTGCCACCTTTGGCGTCAATTCCGTTCCCAAAGGTTGAATGTCCGCGGGCTCAATTCCCAGAATCACCACGTCTCGGGGCTCCGATTCGATGAGAGAACATAAATTCAAGGCTTCCACCAAGTCACTGTCATGGGCAGATTGCTTGAACCTGAGCCCCCTGGGAAGATCGCTCTTGACCAGCCGATAAATCGTGCCAGGTTCCCCTCCGCCAAGGACCGCATCCACCACAATAAGATGATCCGCTTCCTGTATCGTGGACAGCAGCCAGAGCCCTTGGGTCCCGCCGTCCACCACACGAACATTCTCGGGCAGACTATACTGACGCTGCAATTGCTCCACTACACGAACACCGACCCCTTCGTCTTTTAACAGAATATTCCCGATACCCAGGACGACAATTTTGTCCATGCTCAGTTCATACTGCTTTTCAGTTTGCGATTTTAAGCGGCAACTCAATTGACCGGTCAGGCATTCGGGTGGAGTCAGACATGGCTTTACGCACGTCTTCCGGGATCCCGAAAACGTTTTCTCCCATGACGCAAGTGTAGAGATATTGCTTCATGCGGCTGGGGTTCTTCAGATAGACTCGGACCAATTGCTTCCAGAATTGAAGCCTGTATCCTGGAACAATTCCGTGCTTCCATATAAAGCGCAGTAAAGCCCGCAGATCGTTCAATGTGGCTCGAATGGATTGGCCCTTAACCCCACTAGCGGACGCGCCGGCGGACACGGATTTCTCAATGCCCAGCGCGCGGCGGGTCGGCCTCATGTCCATGTAATGTCGGTATGTTCGTTGCAGGTAAGCAGACGGCTCGTATAGTTTTTGACATGCCTCAAGGTATTCCTGCATTATCTCTGCTTCCGGGCGGGAGGGAACATAGTTGAGCCTGCCGCCGGTGGTGTTCCCGCCGGTTCTCTCTTCCAGCAGTCTACCTTCCTTCTTCAGCCGGTCCCAAAGAGATGTGTTGGGCAGGACTTGCAGCGT
>DATJPW010000290.1:0-4257 GCA_035506215.1 Desulfomonilaceae bacterium | reverse complement strand
GAAGAACCTCAATCGGCTTCCAGTCGTCTTTTATTGATACCAGTTGGATTGATCTCTGCCCACATTGGGGCTGATCTAGCTTGAGTTCAAACCATTTGCGAATTCCGTCGTGGAACAGGAGTCTCCCCTCCAGTGTTCGCGCTTCTGACGGAATCATCGCTTCCGTCGCATTAGGTTGCGGGCACTGTTGTGCGAGTACGGAGGTAACAAGGAGCAAAACACCGGAGAGGAATAGTCGCCTAATCACGACAGCACTATAGGTGTAATCGCCGCATGTTTCCACGATAACTGTTGGAATCAGGCGCTTCCACTCACTATCTCATCACAAGGCCGCACGGAACGAAAAGTGCCGATGTCACCTCACGTTGGGATTGTTGGTGGAAGGGGATTTGTCGTTAGTAATCGCCGAAAATCAATGAAGTTCTTACAGATCATTCTCGTTGTAGCCGGGCTTCTTATAGAGGTTCTTTGGATTGCTCTTAATCTCTGGAAAGTAAACCTTCTCTTTCCAATCCCTGGCTTTCACTTCCTCCATCGCGACTGAGACTGACTCTTCGCCAACCGGGAATAACGAACTTGTTCAATCTTTATGTTCAATCTGGATGATTTTGATTGGCACATCGTCGGGATTTTCGTCCGAATGCGGCCCCTCCCCAGGGTTCCACATCACAAAAGGCGCCTTTTGCTTTTCGTTTTCCTTCATCTGGCGAGAGTCAAAGACAATTTTTCCGCTAGGGTCTCGGACGATTATGTCGCCAATTTGCTGGATGTAAAGCGTACTGGGCAGACAATGGGTATGGACTGGATCTTTGCTGTGTGGTGCGATTGTTACTTCCAGCACTCGGACGTGATCATTCTCAAAAATGATCTTGTGAGTTTCAGGTGCCGCTTTCGCTCCATCCAGGTTTCCGGGCCAAGGGCATATCTCCTGAGCGCGATTCGTTGCTGGTTTGTTCTCAACCCGAATCAGTTTCAACGGCAAATCATCCAGGTTCTCTATCGAATGTGGAGGCTCCTGGGGGGTCCACTCCACAAAAGGCGCCCTTGGCTTCACCTTAAGCTGGCGAGAGTCGAAGAGAATTTTTCCGTTTGCGTCTCGGTCTATTGCGTCGCCCGCTTGCTGGACATAGAGAGTACCGGGCCAGCAGTGCGCATGAATCGGCTCTTTGCTGTGTGCTGCGATTGATACGTCCAGCACTCGCACATGCTCATTCTCGAAGATCACCTTGTGATTTTCAGGCGCTGCTTTCACGGCATCCAAGTTGTCAGGCCAAGGGCATGCCTCTGGAGCGGAGCCATTCGTTGCGTGCTGGGCATTGGCAGATGGAGCGGCGACTAGTATCGTGACAAGAATCCATAGAAATGTGATCGTCTTCACGCCTTCCCTCTCTTTGTGTTGAACTCGCGAACGCTGTGTGGCGTACTCAGTGTGCAGACTTTCCACCGAAATGGATTGGACTGTCCGCACCCGTCAGGTTCTTTGCAACCAGGCGATTGTGTGTCCTATCAGTGCCGTTCGCGCCAGGGGGAGAACGGCTAGCTGCAAAATGATCATGAGCGCCACACCACAGATAGTGGCTCGATGCAGCGAGCGCCGGGTCCAGAGATCGTAGACCACCAGCAACGCGGGAAAACTATTCACACAAAGGTAAAAGGGGATGGGGTTTCGCGCGATGTTTCCCACTATTGGCCAACGCGCAATTGCAGGGATGATGATCAAAAACGTAGCACACAGAACAAGCCGCTTATGCGTTGGTGCATCACGACGAGCAAGAAAAGCCCATGAAATCAGAAAGGCGAATAGGCAGAGGAGGAGAATGTCTTGTGCGGTAGTTATTTGAAGGACAGGCGGAGGGACGAATTTTCTCTTTATTGCCGCAATCAGTGTGGCGAAGCCGGTAATTACCATCAGCGGCGCCAGGAACATTCCGGTAACACCCAGACGCATGTGCCAGAGTGTATGGTGGCTTGCGACAAGAGCGACTTGGGCCAAAAGCAAGGCAATCCAGAGTGTGAACAGCGCACCGTGCACATGAACCATTGCGTTGGCGAAATTCGCCCAGAACACGCCGGCTAGGAAGTACGTTCGCGCAAAGCCGACCAGGACAGCGATGAGGACCAGCAAAGCTATTCCGGAGAAGAACAGTCTATCCCGTTGCCCGGCGCTCTCTCGCTGCTTCGTTTGCGAAACCGCCACTATTGCCATGCAGATGCTCCCTCTGAATCGACAATCTCTCAACTAGCCGTAGCTGCGCATTCGAAACGAACGTTCTCTGTAGCGAACTCAGTGTAGGGAGATCTGCCCGAAGGCCGCTAGTAAAAGAACGACATGAGGCTTTGAATCGATGTATATTTCGGGCAGAACCATGTTTCCGATCTTTCAAGTCCCAACGATAGCGCTCAGGTCCTTCATTCAGTTCTACATACATGTGGAGAGGAGCAGTCGGGATCCTTTGATGATCCTCCCAATTCCTGCCCGCACAAGCCCGATGCTCGAATTCGTATTTGGGGACCGTTTCAAGGTGCGCTATCGGGAGTCACGAGACGAGGTGACCACGCCAGCCACAGCCTTGGTCGGCATGTTGACGCGTCCGCACGCTACTCTCCTGCACCAGGGCGCGTTTCAGTCCTTCGTAATTATGTTTCAGGTTAATGGCCTCACCGACCTTTTTGGTGTTCCCTCGCGTGAGGTCACTAATCATACATATGATGCTGACGCTGTACTCGGCAAACCGCTTAGCGAGTTGGAGCAGCGCCTCGGCAACTGCAACACCTTCCAGCAGCGGGTTGCGGTTGCAAATCACTACTTCGCCGAGCGTTTGAAGCATGCGCGAGCCATTGATCGGATGGCTTTCGCCGCCGATCAGATTCTGAGCTCTAGTGGAAAGCTGTCCAGCGCGGACCTCGGTAGGCAAGCCGGTATTGGCGTCCGCCAGTTCCAGCGCGAATTCTCCGCGCGCTTCGGTGCGAGCCCAAAACTGTTCTCACGCATCGTGCGATTCCAGAATGCATTGGACACCAAAGCCCGTAGTTCAACGAAATCGTGGACCGATGTTGCACATGAACTCGGGTATTACGATCAGATGCACATGGTGCATGACTTTAGGGAATTCACGGACGATTCTCCCACCGAAACATTGCGGCGGCTGGAACTTCTTTTTCGAGCACAGGTTGACGCGGTTCGCACCCAGCCGGCAGCAGACCATCCGAACATGGTTCGCCGCTTTGTGATCTAAAAATTGAGTCAGCTAGAAGCCAAAGTTTCGCACCTTCTCGAACGTCCACGCGACATTTTGGATGTATGCGCAATCTCATGTACTCACCGAGATTCCAGGGAACTAGGCGTTACGGACGTATCACGGGCTAAGCGGAAGTTAATGAGGGGTGGTTCAAAAGCACGGAAGGGTGGGCTTGAATGTATCTGAACTACGGCCTGAAATTATTGGTCGGCCCTAGAGGACGATTTTAGAACTTTCATCTTCTCGGATGTTCCTAGTGTCGCGCGATTTGCCTCAATTTGAGATACCGAGTGGGAACCGGATTTCACGATATCTATCGCATTCGCGCGATGCCCCACAGTATTACACTGCTCAAAATCAGAAGCAGATACGCCGTGGCGTAGACGACCGTTCCGACAGCGACATACTTCCAACGCCGCCACATTAGCCATGCGATCGGAGCGTAAAAACAAAGCACGATAGCAAGGACGGCGCTGGGTGGTGCAGTGAAGCCGAACAGGTGCAATCCAGCAATGGACAGGCGAACCAAGAGAGATGTCGTGAGAATCCCGACTGCCACCCCGACAACTGCGTGAGCGAACTTTGCCCAACGAGATAATGGCGAGGTAGGAAGGCGCAGATCTAAAGTTCCAGTCATAAAAGCGATGGCCGCATATGGTAGCCCAAATCGGATTGCTTGTGGAAACCCGATTTTGCAACATCTACCTACGGCTGTTCGGAATATCTTGGCAGAGGCTTCCATTTGAACTCGATGTCCTCGGCCTCAATTACAAATGTCCCATTCGTCACTGTGACTTTATGCTTCAACTGGTCATGCCTGTTGACCTTCACTTCGTCCTCAAGCCAATCACCGTGGCCTGCGATGTCCCTCATGCCTTCGAGTAAGTAGCTCTGAACGTTCTTGTATGTAAGCTCGATGATGCCGTCGCGGTATTCGCCTATCAGTCGGATGCGGATTTCCAACGGTTGCTTTTCATCTCGCTGAGTTGAGGCTCTCGCGGAGATCGTTATGGATTCA
>DATJPW010000289.1:0-5636 GCA_035506215.1 Desulfomonilaceae bacterium | reverse complement strand
GGTCAATGTCAACCCTCAATCCTGGAATGTGAACCCTGAATCGGTAAAGAAAGTCCTCGATGAACTTATTACCGGAATAGGATGCACGAGTTTCCGGCTCATGTATGATGATTGCGACTGGGAACAGGTTAACGACAACGGCGATCCCAATTCATACAATTGGACCTACTACGATTCCGTCTATAGCGCCCCGCGATTTACTTGTGTTTGGAATACGATTCGATATCTAAACAGCAGAGGAATCACCGACATTACGCTCAGTCCCGACGGTGCGGCTCCAGGCTGGATGGGTGGAACAACCCTTTCTGGAGGGAAAGAAGAGGAATACGCAGAGATGATGGCCTCGATGGTCTACTATGCCAAAAAACGACTTAACCCGCCCCTTCAATTCAGCATGTTGTCTCCCGTGAATGAAACGACTTGCGGCGGAGGTGAGGGTGCTGTTATGACCCCAAGTCAATTTGGCACCATGTTCAGTGCACTAGCGACCCATCTTATCAAAGACAGCATTTCTGATGTCACCCTTGTCGGACCCGACGATTGCGACGGTTGGACCGCCAATCTTCAGGCAATGATGGCCAATAGCAACATAATGTCTAAGGTTAGGCACTTTGGACAGCATGAGTATGGAAATAGTACTCGCAAAGGTCAGGAAATGGTAGATGCGGTCAAGCACTCCGCGTATTCTGACCGAGAAGTTGTCATGACAGAAGTCAACGCTGTCTGTAAGGGCTGTGATGACGGGAAATACAATTCGGACTACGGTTTCAATAGCTATGCAGGTCCTGCGTATAAATATATCCTTCAGCACCTGAATATTGGGGTAACCGGAATCCAGGTCTGGGAGGGCTACGATAGTCAGTACCATCATCCCAACCGATCTTTGACCTGGAGTATGTGGGGGATTTTCGGAGTCAACGACATCAATCATCCGGACGTGTATACGAGAAGACCCCACTATTATGTGCTTAAACAGCTCTTTAATTTTGTCAAGCCAGGATTCAAGAGGATCGACGTTTCCACAAGTCTCACCGAGACGACGATTTCAGCATTCTACGATGAGAACACCAGGTTGATCGTCATCACCGGGATGAACGAAAGTGGCAATGCTCAAACAATCGAATGCAGATTGCAGAACCTTCCAGCAGTTTCGACACTCAGGTACTATTTTACGGACGCTTCACACAATTTTGAGCAGGGCCCCGATATGCCGATTGTCAAGCAGTCATTTTCGAAGTCAATTCCGGCAAAGTGCGTCTTTACCTTTACGGGGAATGGAGGCACCCCAGCAACCAAGAGTGCTATAAAGAGAAGTGGGTTGTGATCTTAAAGCATCACTGTTGTTGTCGTAGATAATCGGATCGGAAACGAGAGTCAGGTGCAAGATCGATCTCTTCGCATTTGGAATCCGTGAATTGACAACCCCTGCCGGGGTTAGCGTAAATTTTCCGCGCCGAATCCTGCAGATTCAAAAGGCTGGCCGGTTCTATATGCACGATCTCATTATTGTAGGAGCTGGGCCCAGTGGACTGGCCTGTGCCATCGAAGCTCAAAAAGCAGGTCTCGATTATCAGGTAATCGAAAAGGGTTGCATTGTGAATTCCCTCCAGCATTACCCGGTACAGATGACCTTCTTCACGACGCCTGAACTTCTCGAAATCGGAGGGCTTCCCTTTGTCTGCATACGCGAGAAACCGACACGAGCTGAGGGGCTCAAGTACTACAGGCGCGTGGCCGACACCTATCAGCTCAAGATCAATCTATATGAAATCGTCCTGGGTGTAGAAGGATGTGACGGCAATTTCGAGCTTGACACCCGTACCCGAGTTGGAACTCTGCGGAAATACTCCTGCAGGAAAATAGTACTGGCTACTGGATACTATGATATTCCGAACTACCTGGAGATCCCTGGAGAAGACCTTCCGAAAGTCACCCACTATTACCTTGATGCTCATCCCTATTACAACACCGATGTTGCTGTGATCGGGGGCAAAAACTCCGCTGCCATCGCGGCCCTGGAATTGTATCGAACGGGGGCCAGGGTGACCTTGATCCATCGAGACGCCGGATTAAGCGATCAAATCAAGTACTGGATCAGGCCCGACATAGAAAACCGCATTAAGAATCGCGAGATTACGGCCTACTTTCGAACTGAAGTCAATGAGATCGCACCCGCCTATCTGGTTCTCAAAAATGAATCAGGACAGACTTGGAATATCGCCAATGACTTCGTTTTTGCCATGACAGGCTACCGCCCGGACGTGGAATTCTTTAAATCGCTTGGAATCGAAATCAACCCGGCTGACCAGAAACCCGCCTACCACAAGGAGACATTCGAAAGTAATGTGCCAGGTATCTATCTGGCCGGCGTCGTCGTGGCAGGTGCCATGACTAATGAGGTCTTCATTGAAAACGGCCGCTTTCACGGTGAGATCATCGTTCATCATATCCGGGGAGTTCTGGAGGAGGGTTAGCTCACGTGGGGGTTGTTCTTGGCCCGGACAAGATGGCATCTCAGTCTCCGGCCGGTTGTACCGATGCCTGTTCCACCATGAGAATAGCCGTTCGTGCCGGTGCTCCGGTTCGATGGACCACCCCTCGTGGAATTGTGTATCCTTGATGGGGTTCAAGGACTACCGTCCTACCCTCTAGATCAATGAATAATCTGCCTTCCAGGACCAGGAAGAACTCGTCCTCTTCGTCGTGTTTGTGCCAGTGAAACTCTCCTTGTATGACGCCCAGACGAACCACGGAGTCGTTGACTCGACAAAGAGTCTGATTGGACCATTGTTCTTTGCACGCGGCGATCACACTTGGTATATCGATCAACTCCAACGGGCCAAACTTCACATCTAAGTTGATGTTGTAGCTAACTTGATTTTCCATGAGGGTTGTCCTTTCGAGCCAAATGCGGTTCAATAGGACTCAACAAACCGAAATGGCAGTTTCATCCGAAAAGAGGTAACTATCCTACGAAATCCGATTAGATGAGAATCAGTAGGGAGCCTCACAAGGCAGGGATTTGCTCTTTAAAGCGAACCTCTCGCGTCGAGAACGACGTGAGTTGCTTCTTGGTGTCCTCATAACTTGATTGCTCCCTCTTGAAAATGCGAGTTCCAAGGTGGTCGCCGCGCTCCGTCGCGGCGATTCTTTCCAAAGTGCTCCTCGGTCACTTATCGCGACCCCTCATGCGGCGACAACCCGTCGCCCATCACATGTTTTATGTCTGGAGCGTGAACTGCCATTTTCATCCATTATGGCGACCTGAAAAGGTCATGGCACACTCTCATCGAATCAGCCCGGCCTCCTGAAAACTGTAATAACCTTTTCTAGCGACAATAACATGGTCCAACACTCGAAGGCCGAGAATCTTGCCCGCTTCGGTCAATTGTTCGTGTGTATGGAGGTCGGCCTCGCTTGGCTGAAGATCGCCGGAGGGGTGATTGTGCGCGAAGATGACAGCAGCCGCACGGTCGGCAATGACGTCGGCAAAGACTTCGCGGGGATGCACGGGGCTTTTGTCAAGGAGACCGATGGTGACCACGCGTTTTTCAATGACTTCGTTCGCTCCGTTTAGAGAGATGCAGACGAAATGCTCCTGCTGTTTTCCGGCAATGTCGGCCACCAGCGGCAAGACATCCTGGGCCACGATGATTTTGACAGCATCCTGGAGCAGATGACGCCGGGCGAGCTCAAAGGCGGATAAGATTTGCGAGGCTTTGGCAAGCCCCATACCAGGAACAGCCAGTAAGTGATCCAATCCCAGCCCGGCCTTATGTTCCTGGATCAGCCCGGCTACCTGTCTGGAAATCGTGCGCACGTCGACGCCAGCTGTCCCCATGCCGAGAATCGCCGCTACAAGCTCCTCGTCAGTGAGGGCGGAAGCGCCCTTCTCCCGCAGTTTCTCACGGGGGCGACTGTGTTCCGGCATATCTTTGATGGTTTTCATGTGGTTCTTCTGACTTCTTTCCGTTAAGAAAGCATTTCGCAAAAATTGGAAAGAAAGACAACGAGATGGACTATCTCGTGGGCGGCCAGAGATGCTCGCGAAGGATTCTCTCGGCTTCGCTCCATGCCTTTTCCGGCTGTATGAAAGGGGCCTTGAAGGTCCTCGGATCGATCATCCGCGTCCGACTTTTCGGATTTTATCGGCGATGCGCTTCATTTCTTCGGCAGTGGGTTTTTGGCCACGAAGGGTCCGGAAAAAGGCTGGCAGTTCCTTCACTAATTCCTGGTCTTTCAAGAGGTCCTTTGGAACCATGCCTTGAGCCACCGCCGCGAGATCAAAGAACGTATACCACTCATCAGATCCTTCTTTCAATCCCAGTGCTTCGGCGTACCTTTCAATAATCTCCCTGCTCTTGGGAGGCTGCATAACGCCGCGCTCCAATCGGCTGATATTGGCTGGATCGGCCCCGGCCCTCTTGCAGAACTCCCGCAAAGTCAGCCGGTTTCGTTTTCGGAGAGCTTCCAAGAATTCGCCAAACACCCCCGGGGAATCTGTCTTCATTTCTCACTTCCTGTTGCAATATATGTACAAATAATACAACAACAAGTAAAGGAAGACAAGCAATTCCGCAGAGGATCAATATTACTGGGTGTCCTTTCACAGAAAATCGTCCGACAAAATGTCCGGATTTGCATGACTTGTCGGAATAGGCGGATTATCCCGCCAATTCTGGAATACATGGCATTGAAGTCCCGGCAATCTGTCGGGATTGGTGCTTTCGGGGTGCTGGGAATTCGCTATCGCGCCATTTTGGCGTGATTGTTGGCGCGGTAGCCCTGAAAGATAGAACCTAACCCAGTTATCACGCCATTTTGGCGTGATTGTTGGCGTATTCAGCGAAGCCATCCTACCCTTGGTTGTCCCGTTGCTCGCACCGCTAATAGCTCTCATGGCCCACTGATCTCATACTTGGTCGATGGTCCCGTACCAATACGGCGAAGAAGGCCCAGACCTGCAAAATGTTTGAGATGGTTCAGGGCCGTTCTCTTCGGGATACCAAGCGCAGCCGCATAGCCGATCGCCGTAACGGTCTCCTGCGTAGTCAACCACTGCCAGCCCTTCCGTTCTGCCGTGCTCAGCGATTCAAGTGCGTCCGGAGCCAGTGCTCTCTGTGCCGCTTCCGGCGACCGGTACAATGTCAGCACAAGATAAGGATCCTCCCAACTGTAGCGCGGCAACGGCAACCCCAGTTGTTCAGCGCGATTCTTCAACGATTTCAATCCAAACCCCATCTCCTCAGCCATCCCCATCCGCGAAAAGACGTAATGAAGCTCCGGATTCCGGCTCAGCATGGGGGCGGTGAATACTCTCAGTTGCTCCAAAGTAATTGGCGGCAAAGGCCCGCCCGGACTCCTTACGGTGATCGTATCGGTCGTGACTGCTAACTGGCACTTGGCCTGCCGGATATCGTAATCCCGATGAATGAGCGCGTTGACCACGGCTTCGCGCACCATCTCAAAAGGTAGAGCCGCGCGTTCTTGCCGCCGCATCTTGTCCCGGCGAAAGACATTGGGAAGTTTGTCTCTGAGCCATTTTTCCAACAGATCTGGAATCATGACCGCAGGCTCGTCAAACTCCTTACGCTCCTGCTCTCCGTTGGGATATTGAATGGCCGCGAGAAGTCCTG
>DATJPW010000288.1:0-3534 GCA_035506215.1 Desulfomonilaceae bacterium | reverse complement strand
AGGAGTACTTCACATTACTGACAGCTTCACATTACATAACTTATGTTGAGCTCCACATAAGTTATGGAGAATCAATAGAAATCAACCCTATTCACTTCCTGATTAGCGCTAATCTTCCGCTAGTCGTAATTTCTGTTCTGGAACTTTATCCGCTTTGGCAGTTGCCTTTACGAGTCGTTTGAACATGGCAGCAAGGTCAAAGCGCCGGTTGAATCGGTATTGGAACTCGCCCAGGTAACGATGGGCGTATTTCTCGAAATCGAACGCATGGTAGGTCCCGGTAATGGCATTCTTCAGGTTGCCAAGCACCGTGTTGATCCAGCTGAAGCAGTCCATGCTGGTGCTTTTTCGCTCTTTACCAACAACTTCTCTCTGGTGGAAGCAGCCGGCAGCCTCAACAGCCTGGAAACACCAAAGTCCGTCCGACACTACCAGTGAACACGGAACAAGGGAGCGCCTGGCCCAAAGGTCGATCTCTTCCCGGCAGAAACTCTTTACGGTTGAGAAGACCGCATAGAGAGGATGTCCTTGTTTGTTGGTCTGAACCGCCGCAATGAAAGGTACTTTGTTTTCGGAACCGCGACCAACTTTGCCGCCGGGAAGTTCGCCGCCCAGATAGGCATCATCAACCTCGATACGCTCTGACAGGACGGTAGATTGTTCCCGCTCATACATGACCTGCATGAGCTTATGTTTGAGTCGCCAAGCCGCACGGTAACTGATACCGATCAGGCGTCTGAGTTCCAGGATGGCGACGTTGTTCTTGTTCTGGGTCAGAAAGAACATTGCCTGGAACCAGATGGTTAAAGGCAGTTTCGACGAGTGGAAAATCGTTCCTTCTGTCAGCGTCGTCTGGGTTCTGCAATCGCTACACTGAAATACTTTGACCCGTCGGCCACGCCGGTAGCAGCTATGACGGCTGCTGTTGCATTTGGGACAGATAAACCCGTTGGGCCACCGAGATGCTTCGAGAGCGGACTCGCATTGTTTCTGTGATCCATACTGGTCAAGGAACCGGTTAAGGCTCATGCCCGGCTGAAACTGAATACGGTTCATCTTCATGGTCATCCTCCCGATGTAAGATGCCATGAAGCTTATCAACATGTTGCGACAGTAAATGTCACAAATGGCTTCAGCGGAAGAATGACGCTAATCAGGTATCGGATTGACTGTGCAGCCAATCAATGAGGTTAGCGAGATGGAAATAAATGAGAGCGCCATCACTAAACTGCATCGCATGTTTGACACGGGGTTGCCTCCTTTCGCAAATATCCTTGCATGTGAAGATCAAACACTCCCCTCCATTTTTTGAATCATGTCGCTGTCTTCCATTCTTTTAATCAAGTCGCTTAGTTCGGTCTTAATGGCCTCGTACCGATCCGATACAGCCGAATCATTTTTCTCGGGTTTTGCCTTGATATCCTCAAGCTCCTTTTCTACCGTGCCGATTTCCTGCTTGACTGAATTGTCCGCCGCATTGCTCTTTAAAAGTTTGTCAAGGAAGGCTTCCGCCAGCGCAATCTCTTTCACACTGTTTGCCGGTTCCCGAGCCATCACCTGGTATGTCTCGGCAAATGCCACGTGCAGCTTTGCCTCTATCAGCATGTTTTCTCGCGGTTGGATTGCCTCCGTTTTTGCCCAGTCGGCGGCAAGGTATTCCGCCTCACGCTCGATTAGGGCCTGGCTTTTCCCCCAGGCCGTCTTGAGAGCCGTTTCCCCTGTTTTTCCCCCCTTGGCGATCTTCTTCTCAAGCTCAGTTACGTCTTTGTATAATTTATCCTTTTTTTCACTTTGCATTGCATCACGCATTTGAGCTGCTCGTTCCAGAGAAGCTTTCGCCTGCTCGATATATGCCCTTGCTTCAGCAATTTCGCCTGAGGAATACCGTTTGATTGCCAGCCATAAACTTCTATTCGCGGCACGCAACGGGGATCCCGCAATTATCGAAATGGCATGGGTTTTACGCTCAGCGATCTTCAGGACGCGATCAGCTTTTTCATTATTATTGCTGCCAAGATATTCCTGCGCTTTCAGTATGTTTTCTTCCGCGCTCAGAAGGGGGATCTCCAATTCGACCGATACAAGGCTTTTATCGGCCAACTCCAGTTCTCCTTCGGCCTGTCTCTTCTCTTTTCTTTCCAGGTATTCCCTGGCTTGATCGATATGCCGTTTCGCCTTGTCCGTAGGTAGATAAGTGTCGATATCATTAAGAGCACTATAAATGCCGCGGAAATCACTTAATACCTCTTCAACAGGTTCAAATTCCAGGTGTTTCCGGGCGATCCAGATGCGGTCCCTCACTTGTTTTGATGAAAGGTTGTCGCGTATCGTGCGAATCAGCCTCACCGCTTCCGCCACTTCATACCCGGCTTTTCCGGGCGTCTTTTGATGGATATAGGCACGTGCCTGCACTATGTGCCTCAGAACGTCAACCGCTGTCCTGTCAATGACTTCTTTTTCCTGAGGGAGGATACCCGTGAAATGCACGCGGGCCGAGACCGTACGACCTGCCTGGTAAACGGAGATCCCGGTAGCTATCAGGGAGAGGACGATGGCCAGAATGACCGCGAGGATGAGCGGAAATCTTTGCATAAAGCAATTCCTTTCTTCCGATGCCCCAGACCGGAGATTCGTTTTCCAATACCCGCGGGACAGACTCTCACTGACCAGACTCCATCGTCACAAAGAAACTCTTTTCCCCTCTTTGCAACAGATAGAGTACTGGCTGTCCCTTCTCGACTTTTGCCATGGCAACGTTGAACTCCTGGATATTTTTCACCGGTTTGTGGTTCACCTGTTTAATTATATCACCAGGCTGGATACCCGATTCCTCTGCCATGCTCCCCTGATCGATGCTTACCACTACGACCCCGGACTTATCCCGGATGCTGAACTGCTGCCGCCACTTGGCGGAAAGATTGTCCACTTTCATGCCGAAGCTCTGTGCCGGCTCATGGCTTAGGACGGCGACTCGTTCTTTGGTCAATTCCTCGACCTTGGCTCGGAGAGGAACCTCTTTGCCGTTCCTGAATACCGTCACGTTGACTTCTTTGCCAACAGGGGTTTCCGCAACCATACGCGGCAGATCTTTGGCACTCTTAACATCCTTGCCGTCGTATGAGACGATGATGTCACCCTGTCTGATTCCGCCCCTGTCGGCAGGGCCTCCCGCGGCGACTTCGGCAATCAGCGCCCCTATCGGCTCCTTTAGCCCGAAAGACTTGGCCATTTCCCGAGTGACGGTTTGAATGGAGACCCCGATCCAGCCGCGCACGACCCTCCCCTTTTCACGCAACTGTGTTGTAACCGATTTCGCCATGTTGCTAGGTATGGCAAACCCGAGCCCCTGCCCCCCTGGCATGATAGCGGAGTTGATACCGATGACTTCCCCCTTTATGTTAACCAGCGGGCCGCCACTGTTGCCGGGGTTAATGGGGGCGTCGGTCTGGAGAAAGTCGTCGTAAGGGCCCGAACCGATCACCCTCCCCGTGGCGCTGATAATACCCTGAGTGACGGTATGCCCCAGTCCGAAGG
>DATJPW010000287.1:0-5915 GCA_035506215.1 Desulfomonilaceae bacterium | reverse complement strand
TCCTTCACGTACGTTGCTGTAACAAGCGCTTCGTCGTTCTCTTCACCCGGCTGCTTAAACACGGCAAAACCCTTGGCTATCGCTCGATCAGGCGATTGACGCTCCACATCGAAAAGTGCCACCTTCACCTGGATACCCTTGTGTTCGGAAAGAAACTTTTCCAAGGCTGGCCGTATCTTGTCCGGACCCTTAGCGTATTTTCCGGTCTGGGTCAGGTACGAGCCATCTCGGCTCCAATGCGAAGCAGCAGCCGAGGCATCCCCGCGGTTATAAGCCTCTACGTAAGATTCAGTGGCTTTGCGAATCGCTGTTT
This sequence comes from Desulfomonilaceae bacterium, assembly GCA_035506215.1. Classification (GTDB taxonomy): domain Bacteria; phylum Desulfobacterota; class Desulfomonilia; order Desulfomonilales; family Desulfomonilaceae; genus DATJPW01. The sequence goes on along the minus strand of DATJPW010000287.1, from coordinate 5,602 downwards.
CATCCTGACTCATGCCGACGTTTTCCGCACCCACTCCTGAAACCATCAGAAATGAGCTTATGATCAAACCCAGTGCAACTCTTTTCACCACGGCGGTCCTCCTTGATGAACGGTCCAATTCTTATGATGTTGCTCATAGTATAATCACCAGTAACGCTAGATCCTTCCGAACCGGCGGGACCATCGTTCACCGACCGGAAAAGGCTGTCCCCCAGCGCCATCCTGCCTGCATCAGCTTTGTCAATGCCCAGGCTCTTCTTTAAGAAGATCAGCTAACTTTTCGAAAAATTGCCGGACGTTCTATTGCTGGGTTTGTTGGCCCTTCTTCAGGTCTTCCCAATTGTCCCGAATTTGCTTCTTCAGAGCTTGAGGATGTTTTTCGTCTCTCCAAGTAAATTGAGAAACATATCGAAGCCTTGGTCCATGATGTTGTCCCAACTCGACACGGCTGTCAGATGAGCGGAGCGCATTGCCACGAGCCACCGCTTCCAGTTCTCCGTCATGAAGGACTGAGAACCTTTCATTCACATGGTATTTCGGCGAATAGTTTTCCCTAGTGTTCCATAATTTCCATGTTCATTTTGAGCGTTTGCTCATAGGCATCATGCATTTAGGCCATTTTCCCCCTCCCCTTGTTTGTTCAATTCTTATTGGATTAATCCCCGAGAAAGGGTTGCCAGATGACAAAATTTGCGCCGCGTGGGCTCTTAATGCGGCACCACTGAAAATTCAGACAAACCGGTTTTGAAAAGGTTTCAAACTTCAAGGGTTAGATAATGAAGCTGTGAGGTTTAGACTTCCCAATAAGTCTCGGCACACCTCCGCTCCAATGCAACAACGCAAAAGCGTCCGAATAGGGATAGGGAAGCGATCGCAAGGAAATGAACCCCCGAGCCTTTGAAGAAGCTAAACAGGACTGGGAGGTACGCAGTTACGCGAAGAGCCTAAAAAAACCCCCAACCATGAGGAGGTTGAGGGTATGGTATGAGAAGAATGGGTCCGAAACGGGTTACCGTTTCGCTATATCGTTTCGGGAGCCCGGTTGGTGACCCCCGGCAACGATCTCGTTAAGCGTTGAGCCTCCTTAAAAAGGGGAAAAAGCGAGCCACCCGGCGCTACGGTAATAGTCGCGTGAGGGATGGCGTGTCAAAGTTGAGCGTTACCTTTCCTCCTATGGCCCATGTGCTCCTGATCGGGCCAAAACCGAACCCACGGAGAGCCGGGCTGCTGTTGGTGTGTGTATATAGGTAGTTCCACCGCGCCCAAACACCAAGGCAGCAGGAGCCGGGGCAGGGCCTGGAATACTCGGAAAAGACTTCCAGGAAATAGGCCCTGTCATAATTCCCGTCGACTTGCAATCTTCTGCCGGCTCCCAGAACACCCGCCTCGCCGTACCTCTGGTTGCCTGGCACCCACGGAAATCCCCACACCCGGACTAACAAACCGCAGCATGGGCCACCCCAGCAGGCTTGGGTGCCGATCAACGGGATATATGAATTCAGCGTCAGATCCGCTTCATCCGACGTCGTGCCGATCGGCAAAAAAGTGGCGGGTGTAACCGGGCCGGGGTTCTTCAAATTAATGCTAAATGAATCCCAGCGGAAACCCGCTATGAGATTCAGCCCGCACGGAGAGCCAAGAATCAATGCTCCGTCGAGCCACCCCCACGATCTGGTGGTACTCCAGATCCTGCTATTCTGGGCGTCGTCTATTATATTACTCGATAAGTAAGTCTCTCTTGCAGTACCGTTGCTTGGGAAAAGATACCAGCCCGAAAGCCAAATGCCAACCCTGTCACTGCATTGACAATAGTTGGATACCCCCAGCCACAAACCTCCGGGATCTGAAAAATGGGTATTGGCTTGCTGAACAAAGGAAAACGTCGGATCGAAGTTACTAGGCGTGAAGTCCAAACTCGTGGTAATAGGTTTGCGACGCACACCTCCTTCGATCTCATACCCGACATAGAATTGTGAGCAGCATTTGCCCCAAGCGGCTCCATAATAGCCCCCTGGGTCACAACAACTTCCAGCGCCTCCTGACGACTCACCCCAGGAGGAGCCCCACGGCATTCCCAGCCCAAATGTATCCGCCGCCGCGAATGTGGGAACGAGTAGCACAAAAATAACAGCAAGAAATAAACCTGCCACTCTCCTCATAACCATACCTCCTAATCACCAACACAAAAAAGCTTCTGGCACTGAAGTAGCGATTGAAATCAGAAAAAATACCTTTTAAGGGAATAGTAAACCGATACCGGAAAAAACTTCTATTGTCAAGAAATTATTGGTGGTTTACGACAGTAACTGACAGCATCCCGATGGCCGCTGAAATACGAAAGAAATCGGAAGGGCATTAGGGGAGCCCGTAGGCTGGACGCATGTTCCGATGTCCACAGCTAGATCTGTGACGGCGGCGAATATAACGCTATGGCTGGAGTTGTCAAGTTTTTGAGTAGGGTAGGGTCCAGCGCTATTTTACACCATTCTCAGGCTGGGTACAACAGAAACCCCAGAAAATTTGCATACACTTTGCATACACTTTTTCAGGGGGTCAGATTGAATGATTTCAGGTAGTTATTGGCTGGGGGACGAGGATTCGAACCTCGGTTTCGAATCGATCTCCCCCCGAAAAAACGGGTACAGGTTTCTCAGTCAAGCCACTTTTACCTGTGTCCATTTTGGTGTCCACCGTAGGGGAAAAATCGTGCTTTTTCTTGTTACCATTTTGTTACCTTTTCTTCAAACTGTAATGGATCGAAACGGATTGACGCAGATTGAAATTGTTGGAGAATTCGGTCAGTGGCCTGCCCCCCAAAAGCTGGTCCAGGTTTTGAGTTAGTGTGGAGTAGGAACACCGCTAAAAGGAGAGCTCGTGCCAGTTTTTTCTTGGGGGCATTTTGTGGACACCGGTCAGGAATTGCTGTGCATCGTCGGGATTCTTTTGGGCAACGGGCAACGACAAGCAGTTGATATTATTTACTGTGCTGAGCCTCTACAGGAATGGGGTTCAGGTGGCCGCTGGTTCGGCCTGGCCAAAGAGCTAGATTTCATAACAAGCCCATATTGCGGACGCGGTGGGTGAAGATAACGACAACTCTCCAGCGCGCGATCATGTTCAGAAAATGTTCAGGTTTTTTTGGACTGAAATGGATTGAAACGTACTGAATTGCATTGATTGGGCTTGAAATTGTTGGGGATTCTAACCAAAGCACTGATTTATTTGGGTGTAACTTTGCATTCGGGACGCGTGGTCGAGGGTTCAAATACCTTCATCTCCACCAAAGATTTCAAAGAGATAGGTCAGGCCGCCACCTGGCCTTTCTTGTCTTTCCCTGGTCTCAGTTAACATCCAGTTAACATTTTGCATGATTGGCCTCGGGCAACGAGTATTTCAGAAGACCCGTGGTCAAAGGCGAGCATTTCGCCAAGAATCCATAATGAAAAGCTTGTTTGTTGGCCGTAGGAGTAGTAAAAAGGGCCCTGCAATGTCATCCATCACCAGAAAACCTAACAAGCTTGAGTGGTTCTCGGAACCAATGTTCCGGATTGATAGCACTCCTATTGTGATCTCGAACGGTCTCTACTTCGTTTGGCAAATGCGACCGGATTTGCAGAAATTGTTTGACCTCGACACCCAAGAAGGTGCCTCGGGATTCTACGGGTGGTGGTTGCTCTCTGGGATAAGGTACTACAAGGGCGTGCCTTTTAAGCTGAAGGATGAAGAGGTGGCTTACTTGCAGGAACCATTCGATTTGATTGAGCAGGACTGCGAGCAGCCGATTACACGCTTGACGTATATGATTTGGTGTTCAAGCGAAGAATTGAAATCTCGGTTCAACCTGGGTTCCAAGGTCGGTCGAGCCGGATTACTGGGATGGTGGGTAGAGACCGGTTGCAAAGAAATAGACACTTCTTGTGTCCCAGTTAAAATCTGTACGCCTACCGTACACGGAGATTCCGAGAACGGTAAACCTAGAATGAGCGAGAGCCCCGGACCTAATCAACAGCCGAACCCAGAAGGCAGTTACCATGGCGAAGGAATTAATATTGTCGGTTTTGCCTTCGGAGAGCTGGGTCTAGGCGAAGATGTGCGCATGGCTAGTGCAGCTATGACTGCAGCGCGGGTGCCATGTTGCGTTTACAATGCTCCTATACATTTGATGTCGCGAGCCCAGGACACGAGGGTAATGGACCTAGTCGGTGACGAACCGTTTTATGGAGCGAACATAATATTCCTTCCGGGTGTGGAAGCAGCACGTCTCTTTCTCGAAAAGGGGCCGAGACTTTTTAAGGACAGATATAATATTGGTGCTTGGCAGTGGGAACTCCCACATTGGCCTTCCGGCCTTCAATCTGCTTATCGGCTGGTAGATGAGATTTGGGCTTCAAGCCGCTACACAGCAGAATCATTCAGGAAATCTGCGCCGGTGGAAGTTTTGCATATGCCTATGGCCGTGCATATCGAAAACATCCCCAAGTTGAAACGCAACGACTTTGGCCTTACGAATGATTCTTTCATTTTCATTTTCTTCTTTGACTGTCTCTCCAGCTTTGCCCGCAAAAATCCTATCGCAGTAATAGACGCGTTCCACATGGCTTTTCCGGCTGCGGAAAAAGAAGTGAAACTGGTCATAAAGTGCATGCATGCAAATTCGGGACATGATGTGTGGCGCGAGATTCTGGAACAGTGTCAGAACGATCATAGAATCACCGCCATTAATGAAACTTTCTCTCGCGAACGGATCATTGGTCTTTTGAACGTCTCTGATGCGCTAATTTCTCTTCATCGCTCAGAAGGATTCGGCCGAACTATGGCCGAAGCCATGCTTTTGGAAAAGCCGGTTATCGCGACTAATTACGCAGGTAATACGGATTTTACTAATAGCAATACAGCCTTTCTAGTAGATGGTCCGATGAAGGAACTCGGACCTGATGACTATATGTTTGGAACCGGACAGTATTGGTGTGATCCTGATGTTGAACAAGCGGCAAGACATATGCGTACTTGCTTTGAAGACCGAGCGATAGCCTCCGCTCTAGCGAAAGCAGGTCGAGCGTTTATACTCGAGCACCACAATCCTGCCACCGTGGGAAGTGCTTATCGCAATCGTCTTGAATATCTTGGGATTGTGAGTAAGACTGGAGAATGACTTGTTTTAGTGAGACTATAGCCTTTTGATCCTTCTTTTCGCCCCAATTGCAACGCATCTTCGCCCGTCATCTATAGTTTCTGAGCACTCAGTAATAACTAATCTATTTGGAGGTTTTGGCGAAGGGCCGGCCAGTACCGACCGCTGCCTGGAACAGCTCTCTATGTTTTTTAGTATAACCGGGAAGAACACGGAAGTGACGATCCATTTCATCAATTACCGGACCAAATTCCTTCATGAAATGGGATATGACGCTATTGTCACAGTCAGCAAGTAGTTCCTCGAACGAACGGGTGAACGGGCAGGCTGCAATGTTATTGTCAAACAATAGTAACGTGGAGAACAGTCGTTCAAAGACAAAGGGGAAAAATGGCACTTCTTCACCTTCGTACATAGTTAACCGAAAGTAAGGATTCGGTCCTTCGTTCTCGTCCCAATTTCTACAACAGC
>DATJPW010000286.1:0-14728 GCA_035506215.1 Desulfomonilaceae bacterium | reverse complement strand
AATTCTCGCCCGAAAACATTTCGGTCAGTATAGGTGTCAGCCCAAAGCGCAATCGTGTTACCCTGTTGTTCGTATGCCGCCCAAAATGCCACACTGACAAGGCAGATCGCCATTAGGCCCCATATCCTGCTTTTTTCCTGTGCGGCGAGAGGCAAAGGAGCTTTCTTCAGGGCAGCTCCTGACTTCATGAGATTATCCGGAGCGAGCCAGGACTGCCCGAACAGGTAAACGGACAATCCGATGACCATGCCGACTCCGGCTGCACCGAACCCGTAATGCCATCCGTAGACCTCTCCCAGGGTCCCGCAAATCAGGGGCGAAAAAAAAGCGCCCAAATTGATTCCCACGTAGAATATGCTGAATGCCCTGTCGCGGCGTGGATCTCCAGCAGAGTACAAGTTTCCCACCTGTGTAGAAATATTGGGTTTAAAAGCGCCATTTCCCAGAATCAAGAACACGAGGGCGGGGAAGAACAAAAATTGAAAGGCCATCAAAAAGTGACCTATAGCCATCAACACTCCGCCCAGAATTACAGTCCTGCGTTGTCCCAATACACGGTCTGCAAGAAGTCCGCCGAAAAGTGGGGTCAGATAGACCAAGCCCGTGTACAGGCCGTATATCTGTGAAGCCTGTCCCTGAGTGAACATGAGTTGCTTGATCATGTAGTAAACGAGCAGCGCCCTCATGCCATAATAAGAGAATCGTTCCCACATTTCAGTTAGGAACAATACTGCCAAGCCTTTCGGATGACCGAAGAAAGTTTGCTCGGACAATTCCGTCACCCTGTGCCCCTTGACCGCTCCCCTCGGGGAAGCTGAGGGCAAATCCGGTTCAAATTACTCCTTGTTGAGCGAGCGAAGCGAGGTCATCAGCGGACAGTCCCAATTGAGCCAGGATTTCGTGGGTGTGCTGTCCCAGCATTGGAGCAGGCCGTTCTGCCGGAAACTGGGATCCCGACAGTTTTATGGGGGAGGCGAGAAATCGTTTGCCATCAGGAAAGCGGCTTAACATCTTGCGGGATTCGGCAAGCGGCGATTCCACGGCCTCAGTAAGAGACAGGACCGGTTCACAACACGCGTCCGCATTTCTCATGAAATCCACCCATTCTTCCCGAGTCTTTGCCGCGAAGATACGTTCAACCTCGGTTTTGGCTTCTTCTCCGCCGAACTGCTCGTTCATTAGGTCTTCACGGTTTACGGCCACACAGAAATTTTGCCAGAATTTGGCCTCCATAGCGCCCAGAGACATGAACTTACCGTCTTTGGTTGCATAAACTCCATAGCAAGGGAAACGGCCGTTGAAGAGCATCCGTCCCGGTCGGGACTGCTCCAGTCCCGCTTCCACTCCCCCGAATATCATGGTGGTCAATGAAAGCGCACCGTCAAACATGGAGGTGTCCACAAATTGGCCTTTCCCCGTCTTTTCCCTTTGAATGACTGCCGCCAAAAGTCCGGCCAGCGACAAGAGACTACCACCAGCGAGATCCGCCACTTGGACTCCGGGAATGACAGACTGCCCTTCTCCGGTCCCGGTCATGTCTATCACACCGGCGAGTGAGAGATAATTGACGTCGTGGCCGGCCCGCAAACGATAGGGGCCCTCGTGTCCGTAGCCCGTTATCGAAACATGGATAAGGCGGGAATTTCGGGCGCTCGTCGTCTCAAAGCCTAACCCAAGCCTTTCCATAGTTCCCGGCCTAAATCCTTCCACAACAATGTCGTACAAATCCAGCAGGTCCAGAAAGATCCTTTTGCCTTCCGGGTGCTTGAGGTTCAGGGCAATACTTCTCTTGTTTCGGTTCACAGCGTCGAACAACGGCGAGTTCCCTGGAGTGCCCAGAACACGGGCGTAGTCTCCACTGGCGGGATTTTCGACCTTCACGATGTCGGCCCCAAGCGTGGCGATAAGCCATGTCATGTAGGGGCCGGGCAAATTCATACTTAAATCGAGAATTTTCAGTCCGGAAAGTGCAGACAACATGGACACACCACCTTGGGTAGTTTGTTTGCTTCAGAATTATCTTCGCTCATCGCGTGCAGATGCTGCCGTGAGCACATCAGCGTAGCACCCTACCCCAAGACCCCCGGAGCCGCCAATGCCCAGAATAATGAATTCCTGAACCGGGATCAAGTCTGCTTTTGCCCCATCTCCGGGCTTCCGTCCTTGAAAAATGCCACCCGGAATCTTCTAAATTCGCTGCCGATAGATTAAGATGAAGTCCGGCCGGTACCACGATAAAAGGGGGTTCAGGATGTCCAAGGATCTTCAAAAAGAATTCGACTATGTGCGTCAGGCCTTTTTCCCTTTATGGGACAAAAAGGCGCAGTGGAGTATTTCCGAGATAACCGGCCCCTATTCACCGCATGGTTACATTGACGATAAGGCTAAAGTTATAATGGTTCAGTCCATGACTCCCGGTCAATCCTTAAGGGTTCTGCTCATTCACGAAATAGCGCACGCGGTGTCTTCACTCTCTCATGGGAAACAGTGGCAAGATCGTGTGGAAAGAGCTGCTCAAAAAGCGGAAATGGCCGGCGAGACATCATTGGCTCAGGCTGTCAGAGAAGAAATCCGACTCTATAACGAGGCTTGCACCGCTGTCACACCGATGGCAGGAACCGTATATGACCGAATTAAAGCGGCTTGCCTGAGACCATCTCGGCCAAGCTTTCAGCAGGTTGTCGATTCGGTCAGACGCGAGTTCGGATTAACAAGGGAAGAGTTTCTGCGCTGTTTCAAAAGATGCCGAAAAGTGTATGAGGAAGCAATGCATCCAAGCCTTCGCCGCGGAAAGAGCAGGACATGATCCTGGAGCATTGGAAACGCATTGCAGAGGGCATCTTAAATTGGTATAGATTGAATTGCCCTTTGGCATTTGCTCAAGGGGAAAACTAATTCCAACCGCCATTGTGATAATAGGGGGTGGGCTTAATGAAGAGGAAACTGTTACTTGCATTGTCATTGGTTGCGGCGTTTTCCTTGGGAACAGCCGCGATTGCAGAAGACTTGAAAGCTGTCAAACTTCCTGAACCGCAACTAACCATTGGGAAACCCTTGATGGAGGTTCTCCGGACAAGACAAAGCTATCGCGATTTTAGTGATCAAACTCTTCCTGCACAGACTCTGTCTAACCTGCTCTGGGCTGCGTGCGGCATAAATCGCCCTGACTCAGGAAAACGGACTGCGCCATCCGCGCGGAACAAGCAGGAGATTGATGTGTACGTTGCCACAGCGCAGAGTCTTTTTCTTTACGAAGCAAAGACACACAGTTTACAGCTTGTCTTGTCCCAGGACATACGTGCGGCCACCGGAACACAGGACTATGTGAAGAACGCTCCTGTAAATCTCGTGTACGTAGCAGATTTCTCGCGCATGACAGAACCGGATGATGCCTCCAAGATACCGCTGGCATTCGCGGACACCGGTTTTATCTCCGAGAACGTGTATCTGTATTGTGCTTCCGAGCGATTGGCCACTGTGGTGCGGGCATTGATCGACAGGGACAAGCTGGCCGCAATTATGAAGCTGCGGCCCGAGCAAAAGATCACATTGGCCCAATCAGTGGGCCTGCCTCAATCGAAATAGCATATACCAGTTGCAGAAGCTAATTTCCGTTTGGCCTTGAAATGGGAATGCTGAGCGCTGGAAGTTTTCATTGCGAGGAGCTAAACGACGAAGAAATGTCCGTCCTGTAGGGGCGGACGGCGTCCGCCCTCATTGGGCGCATGCCATGCGCCCCTACCACTGCCGCTCGCAATAGAGGAGGCTCTCTTTCCATTAGCTTCACCATGCCGGAATCGTAACAATCTCGTTTCAATCAGCAATTCGTTGATCGACCGGTAGCCTCGGTCGTCCTCCGGCTCTTCGTCGCAACTTCTGCAGGAGCACGTAAAGGACCGGGGTGAAGAAGATTCCCAGAATTGTGACGCCAATCATTCCGCCCACCACGGCCGTTCCCAATGCTTGTCGGCCGGCGGCGCCCGCTCCCGTGGCTACGACCAGCGGTGAAACGCCGACGATGAAGGCCAAAGATGTCATCAAGATGGGTCGGAAACGTATTCTTGATCCTTCCACTGCCGCTTCCAACGCGTCTGTGGCGCTTGTGAGCCTCTTTCTTGCGAATTCCACGATGAGAATGGCGTTCTTGGCCGCCAATCCGACCAGCAACACTAAGCCCACTTGCGTATAGAGATTGTTGTCAAGTTGCCTTACCAGGAGCGCGACGACCGCGCCCAGCACTGCGAGAGGTACTATCAAAACCACGGCCAGCGGATCGATCCAACTTTCATACTGAGCTGCGAGGATCAACACCACAACAAGGGCGGCTAGACCAACGACTAGGCCCATCTGACCGCCGGTCTTCTTTTCTTGATATGCCACGCCGGTCCATTCAAACCCCATGCCGTAAGGCAGCTTGGCTGCTGCAAGCCGCTCCATGATCCGCAGTGTGGTACCGGAACTAACACCGGGGACAGGCTCGGCGATTACACGGGCTGCCGGGTACATGTTATATCTGTCCACTCGCTGCGGACCTAGAGAGTCCTGCACTTTGACTATCGTGCCGAGAGGGACCATTTTCCCCTCAAGGTTGCGAACCTGGAGCCTGTCAATATCAAGGGGCCGCATTCGGAACTGAGTGTCCGCCTGAACCGTGAGCTGCCACGTCCGGCCGAACTTATTAAAATCATTGACATACGTTGATCCCAAATATGTTTGCAGTGTGTCAAAGACCGCTTGCAGCGGGACCATCAGCGTCAGCGCCTTGAAGCGGTCTACATCTGCAAAAAGGGTGGGAACCTGAGAACGAAATGTTGCGAATGCCGAGCGTAACTCAGGTTGGGCCCTACCGGCAGCGGTAAGCTCGTTGGCCGCCTGCTCCAACGCCGCCAATCCGACAGCGCCTCGGTCCTCTATTTGCATTTCGACGCCGCCGCTCTGACCAAGTCCTCTGATCGGAGGCCGGGAATAGGGAAAGACTATGGCTTCCTGGATACCTCGAAACTTTCTGGAAAGTTCCGCTATGATGGCATCTTTGGTGAGGCCCTCGGGGAGCCGCGAACTCCAATCATCAAGGTTCACGAATCCCCCTGCCACGTTCGGCGCACTGCCGTCGATTTGCGACCATCCCGCTAGAATGTTAAACCTGGAGACACCCTTTGTGCTCTTGAGCATGTTGCTAACGCGATCCACGACTTGTTTGGTCCTTCCCAGTGAAGCTCCATCCGGTAACTGGGCATTAACTATGAGAAGGCCGTCGTCCTCAACCGGAAGAAACCCTGTGGGAAGCCGGAGGAGCCCCACATACGCGGCAAGAATCAATAGAACAAAAATCGTCATCATCAAAGCCAGCCTACGGAGACACCAGCCCACTGCGCGGGAGTAAGAGCCGGTTAACCATCCGAATCCACTAGTAAACCACCTGAAGAACACATTCCGCTTGCCTTGGTGGGGACGAAGCAACAGAGCACAAAGAGCAGGGCTCAGCGTAAGAGCTTTGATGGCACTAAACAGTGTAGTGAATGCGATAGTCAGAGAAAACTGCCGGTAGAGCTGCCCGGTGATCCCTTTCAAGAAGGCCGCGGGAACAAAAACCGCCATAAGCACTAATGTGATCCCAATCACGGCTCCCGTTATCTCACCCATTGCCTTGATGGCAGCCTCTCTAGGCGCGAGACCCAGTTCCCGCATGTTGCGTTCCACATTCTCGACAACCACGATAGAGTCATCCACCACAATTCCGATAGCCAGAACCAAGCCGAAGAGGGTTATCATGTTGATGGAAAACCCTGTCAGCGCCATGACTGCAAAGGTGCCGATCAACGAGACCGGGATGGTGACAGCGGGAATCAAAGTCGCTCGCCAGTCCTGAAGAAAAACGAACACCACAAGGAAAACGAGCATGAAGGCAACTAGAAGAGTCTTTATAACCTCGCGTATGGATTCTCGCACAAATTCCGAGGCGTCAAACACAACCCTGTACTCGAGACCCGCGGGAAAGTCCTTCTTGAGTTCATCCATAGCCTTGATGACCAGGCCGGCAACCTCCAACATATTCGCTCCCGGTGACTGGAAAACTATGATGCTTCCCGATGGGATCCCGGTGAAAAAGGATAAGTTGTCGTAGGTCTTGCCGCCCAGCTCCACTCTTGCCACATCTTTGAGAAGGGTCTGCCGGCCTTCCCCGGCCGCTTTAACAATGATGTTCTCGAACTGCTCGACATCTACCAGACGACCGAGCGTGTTGATACTCGCCTGGAAGTGATGGCCCGGCAACGCCGGCTGCTGTCCGATCTGCCCGGCCGCAACCTGAACGTTCTGCTGCTTGAGCGCATCCACTATATCGTTGGTGGTAAGGGAGTTGTACTCCAGCCTGTTGGGATCAAGCCACACCCGCATGCTGTAGTCTTTGAAGGGAAAACAGATGATGTCGCCTACTCCATTGACACGGGCAAGCTGGTCCTTGATGTTTATGGTCGCATAGTTCGTCAAGAACAAGTCGTCATATCTACCATCCGGCGAACAGAGGGAGAGGACCGCAACAAATGTGGTCGACCTCTTCTTGGTGTTGACACCCTGGCGCTGCACGGCTTCAGGAAGCTTGGGCATGGCCCTTGTCACGCGATTCTGCACGAGTATCGCCGCCGTGTCCGCGTCGGTCCCCAGCTCAAATGTAACGTTCAGGTTGTAAGAACCGTCCGGCGCGCTGGTGCTGCTCATATAGAGCATGTTCTCCACGCCGTTCACTTCTTGTTCTATGGGCGCGGCAACAGTGTCAGCCACGACTTTGGGGTCGGCTCCCGGGTACGTTGTGCTTACTTGGACCATTGGGGGGGTGATCTCAGGATATTCGGCGATAGGCAATGTGAAGAGTGACACACCGCCGGCTATGACGATCAGTACGGAGATCACAGAGGCAAATATCGGTCGGTCTATGAAAAAACGGCTCAACATTGAAGGGCGCCTCGCTCAGTTTGTGGCGGACCTGCCGCCGACAGCCGGAGGCATCCCTGATTCCGCCAGCCCATTGACGGGGTTAACCTGCGTTCCAGGCCTGACGCGCTGCAAGCCGTTCACAATGACCTTATCCCGCGAGGTCAGCCCGTCTTCAACCACTCGCATCTCCTCGACCAGTTGTCCCAATCGAACGCGTCGCAATTCCGCTATATTCTGGTCATTACACACAAAGACGTATTTCCCTCCCTGATCAGCCATTACGGCCGTGTCAGCTACCACGAGGCACGGTCGTGACTCAACCGGCACCCTGACCCGCGAGAACATGCCCGGACACAGCAACCCGTCCACATTGGGAAAGACCGCCCTCACCTGTATTGTACCTGTAGTTTGCTCGACCCTGATGTCTGTGTAGTCAAGGTAGCCCTGGTGCGGATACCCTGTCTCGTCTGCCAACCCCATATAGACCGGAGTCCGCCGGTCCTGCGGTGATCCTTCTCCGTTAGTATGAATGGACTTTCTAAGCAGGGAGAGCAGTTCGCGTTCAGTCAAATTGAAATAAACATATATCGACTCGTCGTTGACCACATTTGCCAAAAGCGTGGGTCCGTTAACACCGACAAGATTACCGATGTCGACAAGATTTCTGCTTACACGACCGCTAATGGGAGATGTGACCTGCGTGTATTCAAGGTCCAGCTTGGCTGCGTCCAGGTTTGCCTTCGCCCTCTCAAGCTCGGCTTTTGCCATGTCACGATTGGCTTTAGTGTCCTCCACTTTCAGCTCAGCCACGACTTCTTTGAATCCGAGGCTCGAGTACTTGTCCAGCTCGATCTGTCTGATCCTTAGAGTGGCCATCTGAGCCGCCAGCGCCGCCTCGGCCTGCTCCACTTTCGCCCGATATGGCCTTGGGTCGATCACAAACAGAGGATCACCGGCCTTGACCTTTGCACGTGGTTCATAGTGAATGCTGTCCAGATAGCCTGAGACCCGGGCCCGAATCTCTACAGATTCCAGCCCGACTGTCGTGCCCGTGTGTTCGAGGTAAGTGGTGACCTGTTGCTGCGTCGGTTGACCTACCGTAACGTCCGGCGGAGGAGGAGCCGTCGTCTTGGAACGCTGGCCACAACCTGACAAGACATGTATCGATATAATAGCTACAAACAGCACCAAGAACCGCGAACACCTGCACATCGTGGGGCTCCTGTACTTAATGAACTTCATCGGGGGTCCGATCACAGGTCGCCATTCAAAACCGAGTGGTTAAGGCCTCTCGAAAGGCGACACCACACACAAGCGATCTTCTTGGGCAACGCGCTCTTTCAGGGCGCAATGCCATGCCCGCGTTCAATCAACGGCATGCCAAGAATCGCCCTAACATGGTCCAGTATAATGCTTCGGATGGCCTCCAGCTCTTCCGAACGATACGCCTGCCAGTTCAGAGAGCGTTCCAATTCTGCACGAGAAACGTGAAAAATGAGCAACTGTCCCTTTATCGCGTAAGCCCTCAATTTTGTCTCTTGATCTTGGGGATCCAACCCCAATGTGCCGCCCACAAGACGGAAGAAACACAGATCGATCGGCTTCATGAGTCCTTCGTAGAGGATTTCGAAGGCATCCGTGGGCTCCATCTGCTCTCGCATTATTATTCCTACCCATTTCTTCGAGTCCGACGAGCCCAAAAGCTTTATTGTCAGTCGATCCAGTAAGTTGCAGAGCAGAGAGAAGCATTGTTCTCCGGTAGGGCTATCTCGTTCCAATTTTCGTTCGATTTCAGAAATGGCAGGCTCAAGCCATTTTTTTACCTCTTCGACAATATGGTTCGCGACAGCCTGATAAAGGCCCTCTTTGCTACCGAAATAGTATTGGATGGCAGCCAAATTGACGTCTGCTCGGTCTGCCAGGACGCGTGTGCTTACTCCGTCGAAACTGTACCGACCAAATAGATCGAGACCGGCTTCGATGAGCCTTTGCCTGGCCTGCTCTCCGGCAGGGCCCCTACCTGCCCTGGATCGTAACGATTGCGCTGTCACACTTACTTCCTGAAATCAGATAACACCCTTTTATATCAATCGATTGGCTAAATCAAGCGTCTGACTGATACATCGAGGAACCGGCTGGACCCGAGGAGAGTAGGAAAATTTCGTGGTCTTTTAACAAGCCGCCGCGATTTTCGTCCAACTACTAAGAAGCTGAAAAGGAAACTGAGTAAGCAAAATATTATAATGTCTCGTGAAACAATTTTCCAGGTCAAAAACCAAGGACCGGAGTCGACAAGAGACGACCACGTACTTCCGCAACCAGGAAGGAGTACGAACAATGAGAAAAATAATAGTATTGGCATTGACCGCTTTTGCGGTTTCAACGTTGGTAATGGTGCAGGCCGGACCTGCGTATGCGGCACAGACGACCGCAGGAGTCAATAGTGTCGTTGCCGCCGCGGACACAGTGGTCGGGACCCAAAGTCCCATTCCGGTCCAACTAGTCAGAGGCGGGCACGGCGGCGGTGGCGGTCACATGGCTTTCTCGCGGGGTGGTGTAGGCCGGGCTAGTGTCGGCGGATTTCGTGCGGCACACTTCAACAATTTTCGATTCCACAATGCTCGCTTCAACCATTTTCGTCACTTTCGACCATTCATCTATGGTTATAGTGTGCCCTATTATAGCAGTTACTACTATAATAACTGCTATTGGGATGGCTACACGTGGGTATGTGACGATTACACGTATTGAGCCGGAGAGTATCTGTGGCTGACGAATGAAGAAGATAAGCTGGTGCGACATCGGAGATTTTCAAGGCGGTGGTTGTCGCTCCAGGTCTTGCTCAATTTAGACCGGCGGGAAGAAAGAACCGGTAGTCGGAAAATGATTTTTTCTCGGCTCCCGGTATTTTTTTGGGTCAAAAAGGTCTGGATACAGCCGCCTTCTTCTCCGGTGGCGCGAAAGACGAGATACTGCACAAACTGGAGTTCAACGGAGACCTGATATGAAGTCTTCGACCGTGACGACGTTGGCATAACCGGCATTGAGTGCAGCCAAGAAAGCTGCTTGGACATGGTCGCCGGGAACCACTGTCTCCCCGAACTTAAGAGTTTTCGTAGCGCAGGCGTCGCTAATAACTGTGCATTTCAGACCGACATCGAAGGCCGCTCTGGTGGTGGCATCGACGCACATGTGAGTCATCATGCCACAAATTACCACATGTTTTGTGCCTTCCTTTTCGAGACTCTCAGATAAAGACGTGTCCCTGAAGCTGTTCATGGAGTGTTTCCGAATCACCGTCTCGCCCTCAAGAGGCCTGACATTATCATGGATTTCCACACCCTCGGTTTCAGGAAGAAAGAATGTCGCTCCGGGGCGAGTGGAGATGTGCTGTATATGCAGCACCGGCATTTTCCTTTCTCTGAACCATGCGAGCAATGCCTTGGCGCGAAGGCTGGCTTCAACACTCCCTTCCAGCTCCATCTTGCCTCCGGGAAAGTAGTCATTCTGGATGTCGATGAGAAGAAGCGCTGTGGTCATCATTCGCCTCCATTACCAAAGAAAATGTCAGTTGGTCCCGCAGGCGTTAAATAAGAATCGCCATGGTTCCGTAGGAACTTCTGACAGTAGCCAGGCGATTTATCGCCTGGTAAAGAGTTCGATAACAACAATGGGTTTTGAAACCCTGTAGGGACGACTGGAACAGCTTTGAATTGTCAGGCGTCCCCACGGGACGCTCAGAATTTTCTTAATGCCCAAAACCGGCGATAAATCGTCGGCCTATTATCGCGTCGTCCCTTCGGAACAACATGCAGAACGTGTTGTTTCAATGCCTATGCCAGTTGATCCCCTATTTTAGCATTCATCACCATCACGATGGTGGGGTTTCTTTGCCTCCTTTGGTGAAAGATAATAGAAAGGTGAGCACCGCCAGCACCAAGTAGGCGAATGAGAATTGATAGGGAATGGACTTTGCCGAGCCGCTCAGCAACCAGGGAAGATATATGTTCGCATCAGGCGACGAGGAGTGAATGACGCCAAAAAACGTCAAGACAGCAAGAATGGCAAGGTAGATTGAGCAAATCTTGAGCCGGCGATCGATCAGCTCTGCAAGAAATGCTCCCCAAAGCATGCCGGTCAATATAAAGCCGTTGCCTACAGCAACAGTCACAAGGACCTCTGGTAGGCCCGGCCCCACCTTCTCAACCAGATGCTGAAAATGCTCCAATGGGACAATCTCAGGAGTTTCAAACTGGATCGACAGAAGGCGAGCCACAGTCGGAAACATGGCCAACACGACAGCGGGACCGTGCTTGGCCGGCGAACCGACAAAGGCCTGGGTTGTGATCTCCAGCGCCACGAACACCAGGATCGGCGCTAGAACAGCCCTGGGAATAAGTTCCACGATGAAGGAGACGTATCCCATCATTCCGCCCAACCCGATAAAGACCGCAGTCAAAAGCGTGTATCCTGATCGGGCGCCCATGCGCTTGTACGCCGGGTGACCGATGTACGGACACGACTGAGCCACTCCGCCGCAAACACCCGCGACCAACGTGGCCACAGCTTCCGTCAGAAGGATCTGCCGTGTGCTGAACTCATCCCCGGCAACGCGAGCGCTCTCGGTCACATTTATTCCCCCTACCACTGTGAGAATAGCAAAAGGGACGGTGATTGGCAGGTACTTCAGCGCCGGACCTATTCCATCGAGAAAAGCTAGTGTGGGAATCGGGATTCCCGGGTGAAACTGCAAAGAAGGTTGAACGTACGTCCCGACCGAGCCGGCCCCGAAACCCAATTGGTAATAGACGTGATAGAACAAAGTCCCAAGCACAATCGCAGCCAGCATCCCAGGGATATTCTTCGGCAAAGGGATGCCTGCCACCATCGTGTACAGCACGATCCCGAAAGTGACCACGCCCAGAATCGGCATTCCGAAGATGTCCAAGAGAGGTATGTAGCCGATCAGAGCAATGCCCACGCCTGCTATGGAGCCCAGGAGTCCGGCGCGTGGCACGATTTTCTGAACCCATGCTCCGCAAAAGGAGAGAACGAACTTGACGATCCCGATGATCACCATTGTGGCCATTCCCATGTGCCACGCCTTTATAGCGGCCTCCTCGGGGGAGAAGCCATCCTGCTTCAACGCAACAAAAGCCGGCCCCAGTACGGTGAGAGCGATCCCTATGGTAGAAGGTGTGTCCAGGCCCAAAGGCATCGCGGTAACGTCAGGTTTTCCCTGCTTCTTGGCCAGCCGGAAGGCCATCCATGTGTAGAGCAAATCGCCACAGAAGACGCCGAATGTCGTCCCGGGAATCATTTTTGAGTAAACGACGTCCGCCGGAAAATTGAAAGCAAGGATCAAAGCCGCGGCAAAGAACGACAGCACCGCCATGTTATCGAATATCAGGCCAAAGAAACCATTTATGTCCCCCAGCCCAAACCATTTGTAATCAAGGCTTTCAGACGCCATTGGGGTGCCTCCCTTCTCTTGAACCGCGGTGGTCATTCTACGCCAGATCGTGCCACCAGTGGCAATGAGAATTTCAAAGCATTTCCGAATTGACATCTGTCGAATAATTCCCGTAACGTACGGCGGCCATATGTAAGCATAGTTGGTTGTCTCGACCGAAACGTGGACGGGTTTATTGTTTCAGGAGGCTTCGGGGGTGTGGTTCGTCTAAGGTTCTTCCGGTTTACGCCCTTGGTCTCAGTCATCGGCTTTGCCGTGATCGGGTCCACTGCGCATGCAGCCGGCGTTGACGGGCACAGGGCTGCATCTCATGAGATGAGGCTCAGCCTTCCGCAGGCCGTGTCAATCGCGGTCATGCGAAACCTCCGTATGGCTGATTCAAGGCTGGCTATCGCAGAAAAAGAGCATCAACGCAGGCAAGCGCTCAGCGATTTTTTTCCATCCATTCAGCTTCAGTACACAGCCGGCACGGACAAATATCAGCAACAAATTCTGAACGATTTTCTAATTAATACGCAGCTCTACACAAGCCAGAGCAACGTCGAAATGCTCAGCGGGACCCATCCCAGTCGTTGGGTGGTGAGGGGCGACCCCGCGGCCGGGGGCTTGGCGCCCGATTACCCTTACAGGATCGATCCTTACAGGTCATTCGCTCTGACCGTGACCGTCACCCAGCCTCTTTTCACAGGTGGAAGATTGTTGAACGACTACAAGTTCGCCAGCCTCGGGGTTGATTATTCCGCGATTCAATTTGAGGTTGATCGTCAGGATTTGATACTCGATGTATATGCGGCGTACTACCAGCTATTGCAGGCAATTAAGCTGTCGGGAGTTGCCAATGACTCAATCAGAGCGCTTCAGTCCATTAGGAATGTAACCAGAGAATTTTACAGGAACAGCGTTGTATCCAAAGCGGATGTTCTTGCTGCCGAAGGCCAATTGGTCCAGGCCCACATTCAACAAACTCAAGCAAAGACCGATATTCAGCAGGCCAAGGCAAAGCTGAATCTTCTCCTCCGTAATCTCCAGGAAGCGCCCCTGCAGATTGTCGAAGACCTGACTTATACGCCGACTCCGTATAGGATACCTAATATTTATACCACTGCCGCAGCCAACAGATTGGAAATCCACCAGGCCAACATTTCGTCTGATCAAGCGACGGCTATGGTGAGGTCTGCCAAAGCCGATCTGTTGCCCTCTGTTTCGATTCAAGCCAGGGGCGCTCGGCTCAACGACGACTGGAATGTCTTCGACCCGGAGGGCACCAATGACTACATGATACAGGGCGTGCTGATGTGGTCTTTCGACACTTTTCGGCAACGTGAAGGCGTCAAAGAGAAAAGGGCATCGGAGGCAAGGGCATTTGTTGCCAGGGAACAGGTAGTGGAACAGGTTATGAATGAGGTCAAGATGGCCTATCTGGATATGAAAAGCTCGGAAAGCGACATCCATAACAACCGCGCAGCAGTTCATTTCAGGCGTGAGAACTTCCGAATCAATCGAGCGAACTACATAGACCAGGTTGCCACATATACCGAACTTTTGGACGCTCAGAGACAGCTCTCCATGTCCGAGGGAGATTACATCGTGTCTGTAATCGGATACCTGAACAACCGCGCAGTGCTCGAAAGGAAGATGGGGATACTGAGATAGCGGCCGGGAAGAAGACAGAAAAACGTCTCAAAATGCTTCAGTGTTCTTCGGAAACCGGCTCACGCATTAAAGGACATGCAGAGGCCCGAATGTTGGACAGCGTCAGTCAAAACGAGCCTCAGCCTTTTCCCTGGTCTTTTATTGCATTGTTGCCTTCACGTGGGCATGCTATAAGGATCTCGGAGGTGCGCAACATGGAATTTGACCGGATTACAATCGATCCTGCTCTCCTGAACGGGCAACCTTGTATCCGTAACATGCGTCTCACCGTCCGTCGCGTAGTGGAGCTTGCGGCTTTGTATCCCAATCGTGACGACTTACGCCTGGAGTATCCGGAACTCGAAGATGAAGATGTTAGGCAAGCCCTACTCTACGCTGCGTCATATCTAGACGATCGCGTTATTGCCCTACCCGCAAATCATGAAACTGCTGCTTGACCAGGGGCTACCGCGATCTGCTGTGAGACTGCTTCAGGAGGCCGGAATAGACGCTGTCCATGTAGCAGAGATAGGTTACTCCACTGCCGACGACGCTGCTATTCTTCAAAAGGGGCGACACGAAGACCGCATCATAGTTACTCTGGACGCGGACTTCGCCACCCTTCTTGCAATCTCACGATCTACGTCTCCCTCCGTCATTCGTATTCGTTTGGAAGGATTGTACGGCTAA
>DATJPW010000285.1:0-19751 GCA_035506215.1 Desulfomonilaceae bacterium | reverse complement strand
CGTAAAATTATGTCCCACAAAGGCCGGGTCTCAGACAAGAGCGCCGCCCTGTTGAGGACCGCCTGATCACGGATCTCGTCGCAATCTTGAGGGTCCCAGCACTCTTGTTGACGACACTGCAGCGGTCTTGCATCGTATATTGAGCAGTTCTGGCCCTTGGGTTCGAAGAAAATGCACGAGGTGCTTCCGGGGATTTCCCGTATCTTGATCAACTCTTTTTCGGTCGGTTCTAATTCGTCTCGTGCGTGCGCCCGTACCCACTCGCCTTTTCGTACCGTGATCACATCGGAGGGCTTCAGCAGGTCGCGATTGAACAGGACAATGTCATCGGCAAGCAGAGTTGGGCTGCCTTTTGTGCAGCATGTGCCGCACCGCATGCAGTACGGTCTGGTTGCATAGGCTGCTTTCAGAAGGCACGCCCTGACTTGCCTACGAATCTCGTCATCCGATCTGTCTTCCTGCCCTTCCGGACGGGGCGCAAGCGCCTCTATCTCGTGCAAGACACTTTTTATAAGCGCTTCAGGGTCCGTACTCGATCCCACCTGCTCTAATGCGCTCCGGGCCTCCTCTTTCAAAGCGGTAATAAAGAAATCTTTCTCGACAACGTTGTGTTTGTCCATTTTTGCCATGGTTCTAGTATCCCATTATGAACGGGTTTCAACGCGTTCTGCCGGCTCTTCATCCATTCCTCCTGGATATTTCCAAATAAATTCTCCGGACGCGTCTATTTCCACAGTCGCCTGACGATGAGGCTGAATGTCGGGAGTTTCCGCAGGGCTATTGTCCCACCTGGCAAGTATGGTCAGCAGCTCTCTTGCAAATTCTCGACCAGACCCTGCTTTGGTAAATATTCCCGGTCCCCGCAGGGAAACGGGAACTCCCAGGTTCGCAAAGTGTACGACCAACGAAGCCGCCCTTGAAATGGCCCTTTCGGAAGCGCCCTGCGGCAAGTTGATGCAGATTTCAGGCCTGCCATAATCCGAAAGGATCCTGGTTATCAGCTCGCCGGTGCGAGCGGTTTTCTTCCAATCAATGTGCTTGTAAGGGTCGCCCGGCATGTATTCCCTGAAATTATAGGGAATGGTGCCGAAGGGGTCCGTTCGTTCGATTCCCGACCCGAGCTTGCCCACCTCGGGGGGTATCTCGGCTTCCACCGGCTCGACGTGGGGGAAAACAATTATCGACTCGGAAGTGCCGCAGGATGTGGAATAGGCAGCCAAGCCGAACGGAAAGCTCGAAGAGAGCGTTCCAGGTTCAATAAGCTTGTCACCTCTTGTAGGTATAGAAAAGAACTTGGTGACATAAGCGGTTTCTCCCGGATCGACACGATAAAGCCCCATTCGAGGCTCAGAGCTCCCTAAAGGCGCTTTTTCCACGTATTCCAATGCGAACGCGGGGCGACTCCCATGGCTCTTGAGGATATATTCGAGAGGGAAAGTCGTTTCGGCATAGATTTCGTCGGGGAAACGTCTTGACAGCTCGCAAGACTGCAAGTTGCTCTTTGCCATCCGATGAGACACCAGTGCCAAGCCGGCCATCATGACAAATATTATGAACAAGAAATTGTTCGCGGTCACTACAGCCGCCGCGGGTATCCAGACGAGAAGGAAAAGAAGAATCCATCCATACAAAGCCGGTCGGATTCTTACTCGCTTCAGTTTCAGCCGGTCATGGGAGTTAACAGGATTCATGCGCATCACAGGGACTGGTTGTTATACCGGTTGCCAAAAGCTTTGTCCGATTCGAGGTAGCCTTCTATCGTCATTCCGGAGACTGTCTCAGAATTCGATTCATGGTCGAAATCGTGCCACGATCTTGTGAAACAAACCCATTCTGAGACAGTTTTTCCAGTGGAAGCCGGGGTGACACTGAGAAAGTCATCACTTTTGCCAATGGCTGTTAACTTGGGCAATCAACGTCATACAGGGGCCTCAACAGATCGGAGAATCTGATTGAGAATTTCCTTTTTCCTTTCCCGTGCCTGACCGTCCGGAACACCGGAGGCCAGCAGCATTCTATGGACCGTCACAGGGAGAAAGATTTCCCGGAGATCGCCGGGCACGACGTAATCTCGACCTTGCAAAAGGGCCCAGGCCTGCATGGCGCGCCTGAGGTGCAATCCGCCTCTCGAAGAAAGGCCGAGTCGTATGGACGGATGTTCCCTGGTGGATCGTACGAGATCCAGGAGATATTCCATGATGGATGGGTCTATCTTAACCTCGCGGACTTTGTCCTGTAGTCTTCGTATCGCAGCCGCGTCCATCACCGGCTTGATTTGATCGGCATGGAAATGCTCCACGTCTTGAACAAAGATTTCTCGTTCGTGATCCCTATCCGGGTAACCCAAACTGATGGACATCATAAATCGATCCAACTGACTTTCAGGAAGTTCGAAGGACCCGAATCGCTCGATGGGATTCATTGTCGCCAGCACGAGAAACGGTTTGGCCAAAGTGTACGTGCTCCCATCTAAGGAGACTTGTCCTTCGGCCATCGCTTCGAGGAGAGCAGACTGAGTGCGCGGCGAAGTTCTGTTGATCTCATCGGCCAGTAGGACTTCCGTGAAGATCGGGCCTTCTTTGAATTCAAATTCTGAATTCCTCGGATTGTAAACGTTTACGCCAATCACATCGGACGGCAAGGTGTCGCTCGTGAACTGGATTCGCTTGAAACGCACGCCCATTGCGCGTGCAGTGGCAATTGCCAGCAGAGTTTTTCCCACTCCAGGTACATCCTCTATCAGCACGTGGCCTCGCGCCAAAAGCGTGACCACAACTTGTTTGATCTGGTTTTCTTTCCCTATCAGCACTTGGGAAATTGGGCGGATAAGTCGCTGTGCAGACTCTATGAGGTCATTCATCGTAAGTCTCTCAATGGCAGGCAAAGCTAATTGATCGGATACAATATCATTTTTCTGATATCATGTGTCAACGACAAGAGGTGATTTATGAAAGTCAATTTTTATCGACTCGCCCAAATGAGCGCTGCGGAGCGCCTTGAGCTGTGCCGCGGGCGCGGAGTCAACCTGGGAGAACTGATCCCCCGGGTTGGTCCGATAATAGATGAAGTCCGGACACGGGGAGATGATGCTGTACGCGAATTCACCCGGAAATTCGATGGTCCTGACATGGACCCTTTAAAGTTCCGCGTCCCCCCGGAGTGGATGGATCGGGCGGTGAACGACCTCCCGCGAGAGCTTAGAGACGCCATTGAGACATCTATAACCAACATCCGCAAATTCCATGAACATCAACTGGAAACACCTCTATGGGAAATGGAGATCAGCCCCGGAATCATTGCCGGAGAAAAGACCGTTCCTATAGAATCCGTGGGTTTGTATATCCCTCGCGGCAAGGGCTCGTTTCCTTCCATGATGATGATGGCCGGGGTGCCTGCCAAGGTCGCGGGAGTGGACCGCATAATCGTGGTGACGCCTCCTGACTCAAAGGGAGAGGCCGACGTGGCGACCGTGGCAGCAGCTCGGATCATCGGCCTGACCGAAGTATATGCCGTAGGAGGTGTCCAGGCTATTGCCGCTCTGGCTTATGGCACCAAGACTATTCCTCGTGTGGACAAAATCGTCGGCCCCGGCTCGGGCTATGTACTGGCCGCGAAGCAACTCCTGTCTACGGAGGTGGACACCGGCCTCCCTGCCGGGCCAAGTGAAGCGATTATCCTCGCAGATAAGGACTCCGAACCGATAATGGCGGTGACCGACCTTTTGATCGAGGCGGAGCACGGACCGGATTCGTCCGCGTACCTCGTGACCCCGGACCCGACGTTGGCAGAAAAGGCCCTCGAACTCATACCTCCCCTGGTGTCCAAACTGCCTCATGATAGGAGGTCCTTCTGCGAAACAGTGCTCGCCAATAGTGGAGGCGTGGTGCTGGCACAAAATGTCGATGACGCGATAGACTTCATAAACGGCTTCGCGCCGGAGCACCTTCAGGTACTGGCTTCCGAACCTGAGATGATTCTCAACAATGTCAAATTCGCCGGTGAGACGCTGCTGGGGCCATTCACTCCCGGGACCCTCGCGAATTACTCAATCGGGCCTAATGCTATTCTTCCGACATCCGGGTTCGCCCGGACCGCGTCGGCCCTATCCGTGAGGGATTTCACTAGAAGAATGTCTTTCGCCAAGGTGACGGAAGAAGGGTTCCGTCGTCTGGCGCCGAAAACCCTGGTTTTGGCCCGTTATGAGGGGTTTCCCGCACATGCCTCCGCACTATCGCTCAGGCTGGAGCGAGAGACATGACAGATTTGTCGAGGCAACTGCATTAAGGACCACGAGGAGCAATTAGATGGATGAATTAACGCATTTCGATAAGAGCGGTCAGGCTCACATGGTCAATGTGGGCGAAAAGGACGTTACAGTTCGTGAAGCAGTGGCCAGAGGCGAGGTGCGTATGAAGCCCGAAACTCTGAGTCTGATCATGGATGGCGGCGCAAAGAAAGGCGATGTGTTAGGTGTGGCCCGGATTGCAGCGATAATGGCGGCCAAGAAAACCCCGGAGCTGATACCACTGGCGCACCCCCTGCCCTTGACTTCGGTTTCAGTGGATTTCTTCCCCGATAGGGATCGGTCCATAATCGAGATTGAGGCCAGGGTTCAAGTGACGGCCAGGACCGGGGTGGAGATGGAGGCTTTGACCGCGGTCTCGTGCGCGGCCCTTACGATCTACGATATGTGCAAAGCTGTGGATCGCGGGATGGTCCTCTCCGAAATCCGTCTCATGGAAAAGAGTGGGGGTCGCTCAGGTCATTTCCGGCGAAAAGAGCCGACGCGCCCATAGAGAGATTAGACTGGAGGAAATGGGTTAAAGGGTTTAGAATTCTACTTGAGCTGAATTCTCAGGACATATGAAAATCAACCAACTTTACAGCAAAAAAGGAGGGGGTAATGGGGGCCAAAAAGATCTTGATGATCGTCGGTGATTATGTAGAGGACTACGAGGTGATGGTGCCGTTTCAGGCACTGCTCATGGTGGGTCACACGGTGCATGCGGTTTGCCCCGACAAAAAGGCGGGCGACATTGTTCGGACAGCGATTCACGATTTCGAAGGAGACCAGACGTACAGTGAAAAGAGAGGGCACAATTTCACCCTCAACGCCACATTTGCCGAAACGAAGGCAGAAGACTACGATGCGCTGGTTATCCCGGGAGGACGCGCCCCGGAATATATTCGCCTGAACCCTGCCGTAATCAAGGCCGTCCAGCACTTTGCCCAGTTAAACAAGCCAATTGCGGCCGTATGTCATGGCACTCAAGTCCTGGCTGCTGCTGGCGTGCTGGGTGGGAAAGCTTGTACCGCCTACCCCGCAGTTGGTCCTGACGTCAAGAGCGCGGGTGGCAAATGGGTTGACGTCGCCATAGATAAAGCCCATGTGGATGGAAACCTGGTGACCGCGCCCGCGTGGCCGGCGCATCCCGAATGGCTGGCAAAGTTCCTCAAAGTGCTAGGTACGAAAATCGAGCCTTGAAAGGATTTGAATGGGCTATCTGTAGCTATTTTCGAAGAGGGGTGCGGGGGGAAATCCCGCGCAGAACGCGGGACAAAGAAGTTTCTCCCCGCATTCTTTTTTCTTCCCTCTGTCTTTCGCCCCTTGCTAATGCAGAGGCATCTTGTTTACCAGACCTCGCAATCTGTCGGCTTCTGCGGGTTTTCCCACGAGATCATAAAACTCCGCTATGCCGCCCAGTGCAGGCGCTATGGCAGGATGGTCGAGACCGGGGGCCTTTTCCCAGATCTTTATTGCTCGGTCTACCAGAGGTTCCGCCTCCAAATATTTCTCCTGTGAGATGAGAGTCCCGGCCACGTTGGTCAGGGAGGTAGCCACATTAGGGTGCTCGGCACCGAAAGCTTTTTCCGCGATTTCAAGAGCGCGGCGGTAGTACTTTTCTGCCTCCGCGTACCTGGATTGTGATTCCAGGAGGCCGGCCAGATTGTTCAGGCAGGCGCCCACCTCACGATGATCCGGACCGAGGGTTTCCTCTTTGATAGCGAGTATTTTGTCGTAAAGGGCTCGCGCGCCGGGGTGCTTCCCCTGTGCTCTGTAAACCGCCGCGAGATTACCTAGAGTGGTGGCTACATCCGGATGAGTGGGTCCCAAGGACCGCTCGAGTATCCTCAACGCTGTGGACAACATTTGTTCCGCTTGCTCGAAATTACCAAGCTCAAAGTACGCGCCGCCAAGATTATTCATCAAGGTAGACACATCAGGATGATCAGGCCCTAGGACCTTTTTGCGTATTTCCAGCGCCCGCTTCCATAGAAGTTCAGCCTCTGAATATTTTACTTGGGCCCTATACATTTCGGCCAGATTGTTCAGAGACGTGGCAACGCGGGCATCATCAGGCCCGAAAGACTCTTCAGCTTCCTTAAGCGCGCTCAACGCGACGGCCAAGGCTTCCGCCTGCCGTCCATCTTGAAAAAGATCCACAGCTTTTTTATTCAGTTCTTCCCACATGTTGTGTCTCCTTGTTTCTTATAGACGAAAACGGAGCGCTTTCCGGGATTGCTTACCGGTTACTTATATATGTACCTGCTCACCCCCCTGAGAACAGTCAAGCACCGCACGGGACCGTGATTTGCTTGGTGTCACCAAGGATGAGCACAGAAAAGTCTACTGATTCAGTAAGGAAATTTTTTTCTTGAGACTTGCTATCAGACGGTGTTAAATGATTTTGAAAACCGACAAATTCATGAACCCATAAATGTATCGTACGCACGTCGAAGCTGATCGAGTCTAAAAGAGTCCCCCTTCGGGACTAGCTTTAAATAGGTCGTATTCAGATTTTATTAACCATGAGCCGGCGTTGAGTCCAACAGCCAAGGAGGGATAAGACTTATGGCCAACCTTCTCGTTGATGAGCGGGATGTGAAGTTCATTCTGTATGAGCAATTCAACCTGGAAGAACTTTGCCAATTCGAGCGGTACGCGGAGTTTTCCCGCGAAATGTTCGATATGGCATTGGACGCGGCGCAAAAGCTGGCGGAAAAGGAAATAGCGCCCACCAACGCCGATGGTGATGTCACCGGTGTAATTCTGGAACAGGGTCAGGTGAGAGTTCCCGAATCATTTAAGACTCCTTACAGCCAATTCTGCGAAGGCGGCTGGGTTGCTCTGGCCATTGACCAGGACAAGGGAGGACAGGGGTTTCCCACTGCTTTGTACGTAGCCACAGGAGAAATGTTCGTCGCGGCGAACCAGGCGTTCATGATGTATCCCAGTCTCACCGTTGGCGCTGCTCGGCTGATCGAGAGATATGGGACAGAAGAGCAGCAGGAAACGTACATGTCCAGGATGTTCACAGGCGAGTGGGGTGGCACCATGTGTCTGACAGAACCCCAGGCCGGGAGTGATGTGGGAGCGCTCCGGACCAAGGCCACGAGGAACCCTGACGGAACCTTCTCAATTACCGGTAACAAGATCTTTATCTCGTCCGGTGATCACGATTTGACCGAAAACATAGTCCATATGGTCCTGGCAAGAGTGGAAGGTGCGCCCCCTGGAACAGGCGGCATCAGCATCTTCATTGTCCCCAAGAAAAGAATCGAGAACGGCAACCTGGTGCACAATGACGTGGTGACCGCTGCTGCCGAGAAAAAAATGGGGATTCACGCCTCTGCAACGTGCGCGCTCAACTTTGGCGAGAAAGGAAACTGTATCGGCTACCTGATTGGCAAAGAGAACCAGGGCATGAAGATCATGTTCGACATGATGAACGAAGCGCGTCTGGCTGTGGGAGTGCAAGGACTCGCTCAGGCGAGCGCGGCGTACATGCACGCCCTTAGATATGCCAAAGAGCGGCTCCAGGGGCCTGAAATCATTTACATGAGGGACCCCGCAGCCCCGAGAGTGCCCATCATCCAGCATCCGGACGTGCGCCGCATGTTGATGTGGATGAAAAGCGTGACGGAGGGAATGCGCGCCTTGCTGTACTATGCAGGCTACTGTGAAGATAGAGTCAAAGTGGCGGCAACCGATGAGGAACGACAGAAATATGAAGGTTTCTTGGACATTCTCATACCTATTTGTAAAGCATGGTGCACCGACATGGGGTTCAGGGTAACCGAGCTGGCGATGCAGGTGCATGGAGGATACGGATATATCCGTGAGTACCCTGTGGAGCAGTGTATGCGGGACGCCAAGATAACCTCAATATATGAAGGTACCAACGGTATCCAAGCCCTGGATCTTGTTGGAAGAAAGCTGGGCTATAAGCAGGGAATGCTCTTTAAAAGCATAGTTGCTGAAACCGAGAATGTCCTGAAAGGAGCCAAAAAGAACTACCGCCTGAAAGACGTAGTAGATCTGTTTGAAGCGGCCCGAAACCAACTCATCGAAGTCACGCGCTATTTTGGCTTGAAGAGCATCACCGAAGATTTCATGACTCCAATTCTTTATGCTTGCCCATACCTGGAGCTGTTCGGGGATGTGGCGGTAGGTTTCATGCTGCTCTGGCAAGCGGTCATAGCAGATCGTCGCCTGGAGGAGCTTTACAGCGATGCAAAGGCTGATACTCCGGAAAAGAAGACGGAGCTGCTCAAGACTAATAGGAGCGCTGCTTTTTATAGAGGCAAGATCGCTTCCGCGCAGTTTTTTGCCAATACGATTCTGTCCCTTGCCAAGGGCAAGGCCCGAGCGATTATGAGCGGCGAGCGGTCAGCCATAGATCTGCCTGAGGAATCATTTGCTCTATTCTAATCCTGAACGGAGTTCCTAATATGAAAGCACGGAAAGTGGTTTTGGTTGACGCCATAAGGACTGCTTTTGGAAGGGCCGGCGAAAAAGGGATCTTTTGGAACACAAGAGCAGACGACATGGTGATCAAGGTGATTCGGGAGCTTATGCGGCGCAATCCCAAAGTCAAGCCGGAGATGGTGGGAGAAAACGCTTGGGGCGCTTTCTGCCAGGAGAAGGACCAGGGCACGACGCTGGGAAGGACGTCAGTAATTCTGGCGGGTCTTCCGGAGACTGTCCCGGGATTCTCTATCGACCGTATGTGCGCTGGAGGGATGAGCGCCATAACTACGGCTGCCGCTGAAATAGCTTTGGGAGCTTGCGACGTGGCCATAGCCGGAGGAGTCGAGCATATGGGGCATCATCCGATGGGCTCCACGGCCGATCCTAATCCTCGTTTCTTGACTGAGAAGCTGGTGGATGAAAGCGCTTTGTCCATGGGCCAGACTGCGGAGAACCTTCATGACATGTTCCCGGAAATCACGAAAGAAATGACCGACGAATATTCCCTCCTATGTCAGGCCAAAGCGGCTCAGGCGATCAAGTCAGGCAAGATCGGCCAAATGATAGTGCCCATGACGGTCTATACCAAAGAGGGATGGACAGTGGCCGATAAGGACGAACAGCCGCGGCCTGAAACCACTATGGAGGGGCTGGCGAAATTACGTCCGCCCTTTCGCGTGATGGGAAACATCACAGCTGGCAATTCTTCCGGTTTGAATGACGGCGCCGCGGGATGTTTACTTATGGCCAAGGAGACCGCAGAGGAACTTGGGATAGAGCCTAAGATGGAATTTAAGGCATTTGCTTACGCGGGAGTAAAACCCGAAATAATGGGCATAGGACCTATCCCCGCTACCCATAAGGTCCTCAAAATAGCCGGACTCTCCATTGAGGATATGGGACTGATTGAACTTAATGAGGCATTCGCCGTTCAGGCCATAGCTTTCATAAATGAGTTCGGACTCAAGTTCCCGGATGAACCTCGCCTGAACATCTATGGAGGGGCCATAGCATTCGGTCATCCTCTCGCGTCTTCCGGTTGCAGACTGGCTCTTCACTTGATGCACGGTTTCGAGGAGCACCCCGAAGTGAAGTACGGCCTGACAACGATGTGCGTCGGGCTCGGCCAGGGAGGATCGGTAATCTGGAAGAATCTCCAGCGCAACGACAAGAAAGAATCAGGGGACAAAGAGGGCCGCAAAGCAGAGAAGGAAAAGGACAAAGAAAAGAAGAAACAAAAATAGTCACATAACATACCGGAGTCAACCTCTGAAGGAGGCGTATCGGAGACTAAGACCTGAGAACCAACCTTTACCCTCATCCTCTTATTAGTTGTCCGGTTGCACGGCGCCCGGACGGAAGCTCGACGTGAAAGGAATCGCCATGGCTGAAAAACCGACTTTGTTCCACATAAGTTATTACAATTCGCGTGTGGGAAAAATCGCCATAGTAACGATGGATAATGGCGAAGACTACCGAAAGCCCAACACTTTCAGCGAGAAGGCCCTGGAATCTTTGCAAGAAGCCGTGGCGAAGGTCAAGGCGGACAAAGATCTCAAAGGGATGATGCTTTGCGGCAAACACTACATATACGGTGCGGGCGCGGACCTCATGGGCGTCCCGTTTGTGAATACGTTCGAGCAAGGTCGCCGGATAGGAGAAGATGGCCATGCCGCGATGAAAAAGATCATGGAGTTGAAGATCCCTACACTTGCGGCGATAAATGGCGCGGCCCTCGGTGGAGGTCTAGAGATAGGGCTCTACTGCGATTACCGGACTGTCTCAAAGGGAGTCTCGGCTATTGCTTTCCCGGAGTGTTTTCTGGGGCTCGTCCCCGGCTGGGGAGGATGCACGCTCACTACGCGGCTGATCGGTCCTGAGAAAGCGCTGGAGCTGATTGTTTATAACCCGCTAAACCAAAACCGTATGATTGACGGTGCCACAGCGTTCAAGATGGGCATAGCCGATCGGCTTTTCGACGCGGTCGAGTTTTTTGATGAATCACTCGCTTTTCTGGAAGACATCATAGACGGAACCGTAAAAATCGAGCGCACGCCGCCGGATACCTCCAAGCTGAAGTCACTGGTCGATGCGGCCAAGGGATTCGTGGACATGAAAGTTCATGGGGCCGCTCCGGCGCCATATAGAGCTATTTCCCTCATTGAAGGCGCTTGTGACATGTCCAAGGGCCTGGACGACTGTTTCGCTGAGGAAAGCAAAGCTTTGGGCGATCTCATAAAGAGTCGTCAGTGCAAAGCCGGAGTGTACAGCTTTGACTTGATCCAGCGTCGAGCGAAACAGACACCCGGTGCTCCCAAGGATGTCAAACCAAGGCCGGTGAACAAAATAGGGATTGTGGGCGCTGGCCTCATGGCTTCACAATTGGCGCTCCTTTTCCTCCGGCGGTACGGCGTGATCGTTGTAATGAAAGACATCAAGCAAGAGTTCCTCGACAAGGGAATGGGATATGTGAAAGGCGAATTGGCTGCTCTTGTCAGCAAGGGCAGACTCACAAAGGCTAAAGGCGATCATTTGTACCGGCTCCTCAAGGGAACGCTCGATTGGAACGACTTCAGTGATTGTGATTTTGTGATCGAGGCGGTCTTCGAAAACATGGGGGTCAAGCAGGAAGTGTTCGCACAGGCGGAAGCAGTAGTTTCGCCGACATGCATCTTGGCCACCAACACCTCGAGCCTTTCCATTACAGAAATGGCCTCCAAGCTGAAAAACCCTGAACGGGTCGTCGGGTTCCATTTCTTCAACCCGGTTGCGGTCCTGCCTCTCTTGGAAATAATCAAGGGTGAGAAAACCGATGACGTCACCCTTTCCACCGCTTTCGCCATTGCCAAAAAAATCAGGAAGACCGCTATCCTGGTGAAAGATTCTCCCGCGTTTCTCGTCAACAGGTTACTCACAAAGCAGCTCGTGGACTGCATGCAGATGCTGGATGAAGGCGCCAGCTTCCAGCAGATAGATGATGCGGTATTGTCGCTGGGTGTCCCGATGGCTCCCTTCGAACTTCTGGCAATGGTCGGACCTGCTGTAGCGTTTCATGTCTTGGAGAGCTGCAATAAGGCTTGGCCCGAGCGGTTCCCGATTAGCGAGAGGTTCCGGCAGGCCATCGCACAAAATGTGACTCACATTTATCAGGGCGCGGGACCCACGAAAAAGCTGGATCCCAAAGTCGCCGAAATCTGGAAAGATAAGGGTGACAAAGAATTCATAAAAGAAGAGATTGTGAATCGGATACTTACAAGTCTGACCATCGAAATCGACCAAACTCTCAAAGAAAAGGTCGTGGCCGATCCCAGAGACATTGACACTGCCATGATAATGGGCGCAGGCTGGCCGTTCTTCAACGGCGGCATAACCCTGTATCTGGACGTGGAAGGATACACACCCAAAATCCTCCAGAAAGTCTTCTTTATGATTTGAGATGGGATGCGTGAAAAAGAGCTTGACAGAATTGAATATTCTGGCTACAGTGCATGCTAATTCGGTGTAGTCTATTTTTGGATGAGAAATTCGTAAGCTGTATTCCGGGAGGAAAGAGGCTTATGTGTCTCATTTTTTGGGAGGTTGGGTCATGAAAAAATTGTTGTTTCTGTTTGTCGCATTTGCATTTCTAGTCTCCGCTCCTATTACCTTGTTGGCCCAAGGCTTTTCGCCATTTGCATTACCTGGGGGCTTCCTGGGGTTTGGGGACCGTTCCGGTTCTTCAAGTTGTTGTGGTGATCCTGGGCTGAGATGCTGTCCCGCATTCTATGTGGGGTACAACATCCGGCAGGACAGGGATCGTAGTCCGAACCGTTTTGGAGCCATCAATAGGAACTTCGATCAACCCCTCGGGAGAAATGAATTGGAGCTGGCCGCTTCGGATCCTAGTGGTGTCTGGCTCGGCGTCTCGCAGTATTGCCAACTAAGTGAATGCATGGGGATTATGGCTTCAGGGTGGTACCTCTTTCCGACTACTGGGGATTCGCAAGAGTTCTATGACCCCATAAGTCAAGGCACAACCGCACCCGTCGGCGATCCGAGAAAATGGAGTGCAGACAGATCAGAAGGTTGGATAGACGGGGCGTTGGTTCTGGGTTCGCCATGCGGTCTAAATCTAATTGGCGGTTTCCGCTGGGATTCATTGAGTCTTTCACTGAAGAACCCCGTGTCCGTAAATGGCATTACTGCTCCACGTGGCACGACTGCGGATGAAGCCAACTTGACCGCAAATTGGTACATTCCATTTCTTGGAACTCAGTATTGCTGCGGTGGTCCTTGCTGCGGCCTGTTAGTGCGGGTAATAGGATTTCCTTGGATCCCTGGTACTGTTACGTACGGCGAAACCGGTTTTTTTGCACCTGGCACCCGAGTGAATGCAAGCGCGAACTTTGATCACGCCGCTTTCATTGAGGTATGGTCCGAGGCTTCCAGGAACTTCGGTGGTTTCGGCTGCCTCGGGGTTTTTGCACGCTACAATTACATCGACGGGAGGGGCACTGCTTCACCAACTTTGGTCGGGACAGGGACTGCATTGCCTTCTTACGACCTTATAGTACGAAGATCGTCATGGACCGTCGGCGGAAAGATAGCTCTTAACTTCGACATGCCTTTCTAAAGATTTCACCGAGAGGCACGGGCGCGAGTCGCCCGTGTCCTCCTTCTTGATACTTCATTTCCTAAGACCTGAGACCTGACAAGGTCTTTTCTTTTTGCATCCTCGGCCAATGGCGGCCATGTCTAAGTTGTCATCTCAACATAAGGTCTGGTCAGAGTCTTGACGAATATACAATATGATTCTGCCCGTTGATTCCAGAATCTCCCTGAAAGATGATTTCCCCTTACCGATGAACGCTTGCCTCCCCTTTCTCGCGCGCATATGTTCAGTATTGTACCTTCCGGCCGCGGGCGTAGTAAAAGCATGCAAAAAGAGCTTGACAGAATTGGATGTTCTGACTGGAGTGCAGGCTAATTCGGTGTAGTTTGTTCTTAGATGAGAAATTCGTAAGCCGTGTTCCGGGAGGCAAGAGGCTTATGTATCTCATGTTTTGGGAGGTTGGGTCATGAAGAAATTGTTGTTCCTACTTGTTGTGTTTGCATTTCTGGTCTCCACTCCTATCACATTGTTGGCTCAAGGCTTTTCGCCATTTGCTCTCCCAGGGGGCTTCCTTGGGTTTGGGCCTCGTCCTGCACCCTCCGGGTACGATGGGGTACCGGTCCTGGATCCTCTCACGTTCTATGTAGGATGGATGGAACCTGGAGCGGACACACGTTTCTCTTTTGATGGCACGGCTATCGGAGGCATCTCTGGCTTAGCACATCGGTGGTCAACCAGAGGGCTGTGGCTTTTGGGGTAGCCTCAAAGCTCAATTTCAATGAGACCACCGGCATTGGGGTTGAGGGGTGGTGGCTGATACCTAGTAACGCCCGAGGATCGGAACAAGAGTCTCTTACAACCACAGTAAACATAGGAACCGGGACCACTCCCGTCTTTGTCACGATCACTGGGCCCGCAGGAACAAACTGGGACACCAGGCCTGACTGGTGGTTTATTGACGGTAGGCTTGCGTGTACCCCTATTTGGCGCAATTCAACGTTTCTGGCGGGTTTTAGGTATGATCATTTTTCAACACGTCTCCAGTTCCCCAGCGGGGCGTTCGGCTTCCCCTCCCCATTGGTGAGCGGTTCAGACGCGGGTGACATCACCGTAAACAGTTATATTCCCTACGTGGGCCTTCAGTATAATGCCGTCGCAAGCGGCGGCAGCTACCTTACTCTCTGGGCCCTGTTTTGGCCATGGGTGCCCGCGGATGTCAAGTTCGGGGACACCTTTTTAGGCCCCATCAGGGCTGACGCCGGCGCCAACTTCAACAAGAGAGGATATTTCTTTGAATTCTTTGGGCAATATGACTGTAACATCTATGCCGGCTCGAGCGTGGGGGCTTTTTTCCGGTGGAACGTCCTGAGCGGTCGCGGGGACATAAACACATCCTTTGCCCCGTCGGGCTTGAGTGTTGGTGACAAGTTTACGTTTGACCGAAACACCGTTACTTTTGGCGGTCAAGTCTCGCTGAATTTTGATGTGCCTTACTGACCCCTACAATTTCGAATACATAATTCATAAAGACCAACACCTTTTCAAACCCCAATCATTTAGGAGGATTGGGGTTTTTGCGTCCGAGCTAAATGAACAATCAATTCACGTATAGCCATTGCCAAAGTATGATGTTCTCACCACCCGTCACCCTGGCGAATCCCGCGTTCTGCGCGGGACGAGGTCTAGTCCCGCGTCTCGTTGTCTGGAAAAGACCGAATTCCGGCCTCGGTAATCTGAAATCGGCAAAACTCTTGGCCAGCGGTATAAGAAACTAAGCTTAAACCTTAACCGAGCGGAAACGTTTTGTTGATTTGCCAAACCAAAGGATTGGGTCTATGTGATTTTTCCGCGGCAGGCAAAACGCATACCGTGTCGGAAAGTGAAGCACCAATCTCGTACCCATTCTCCGAATACTGAAAAGTCGCGGACGGCGTAATACGACTCCCGGTACTCGCCATAAAAACAGCCGTCGCATGTGTCTGCAGTCTCTGACGCTTGGCGCCGGAATTCGCGACCCCTGCAAAAGGAGAGAAAGTTTTCATCGAGTACGTTGCCTATCGGTTTGTGCTCCTTGCAGAAAGAAATGCCTCCATCCGGTCGAATGTCCAAACTCAGCCTTCCTGCCTGGCATCGCCATTCGGCACTTTCGTTTGCCATATGCCGGCGCCAGTCTTCAAGAAATCGAGTTGAATTCGTTAGTCCCGTCCCGCCTCTGCGCAAATTGATGAGCTGATTCACGACATGGTCTCGCACGTGGGGGGCGACGCCTTGAAGGCTGAACGCACTGTCGGATCCACGAAAACGGTAATCTCCATTTCGGCCGTTTGGGTCTTGAGCTATCATGACGGGAGTTATGTAGGTATACACGCCCAACCGCCAGAAGAACTTCACAAGGGATGGAAGCTCTTCAAAATTGTAACGCGATGCGACGACATTGGCTTGCGTAATGCCATTGGGCAACAGATCTTTGGCCAGTCTAAGGGTTCGGAGCGAATTGCTCACCACATTCCTGGTCCGACATATGTAGTCCTGGATATCTTCATCAAGCGTGTCGACTGATACGCTCAAGTCACGCAGCCCGACACGCGAGCATTCGGCAAGAAGCTCGGAAGTCACTTGAGGACCGCCGTTGGTCTGAGCGCGAACGGAAAAGCGGTTACTCGCAAAAACAGCAATAACATCGGGAAGATCTCGTCGAAGAAAGGGTTCTCCGCCGGTGATCACCACGTGGCGTGCACCCAGCCGTGCCAGTCGTCGCGCTGCCTCGTCAATCTGCTGAAGTGAAAGCTCCTTGGAAAGGCCTTCAACCCTATGGGCACCGCACATTCGGCAATCGTAGTTGCATTTGAGAGTTACTTGGAAGCGAACGTAGAAGGGATGCCCAAGAAATCTCGCCCCAAGTATCCCCACTGCGGTGTTGATCAGCTTCATCGCGGCGCATTCTCCCGCAACAATAGACTTTTTGCCGAGAGTCAAGTATACCTTATCATAAGGTGTTTCACCAGACCAACCTGGGCCTGCGGAACGCAACTCGTCTTCGAGCAGATGATACAAGGACAAGGACCCTGTGTGACTGCATCAGTGCAAATCTCGGTGGGCGCTCCTTTCGCAAAAAAAGCTTTTGACCGGGGCCCAATTCCGACCTTGAATAGGAAGTGTTCTGTGGCCATCTTGTCTTACGATGAGTCCTGCCGGTAAGTTGCCAAGGATCATGCGATGACATTGGCTCATAGAGGTTTATCTTCAAAGAAGCAACGAAAACGAGCACGATCCTCCAGATCGCCGTCATTGCCTACGCCCGTCGCGACGGAGCCGACAGTGTCGGCAACGAAGGGTACCTCTAGACGTCAATACTACTTGTTTCTCGGTGTGTTGGCGGCATTTATTCTTACCGCTATGGTCCTCCATTATCAATCGTTCGACGGGCCCATGTTGTACGACAGCAATGCTCATGTGCAATCAAAGGAGCACGTTTACGCTTCAGGTCATCTTCTCAATGTCATTGGACTTTTCCCGCAGCGCCCTGTTGCAATGATCAGTTTCTATCTCAACTACCTGATGTGGGGGATGAATCCCTTCTTTTTCCGATTGGTCAACGCGATAATCCTGGCGCTCACTGCATTCATGGCCACAGCGTGCTTCATCTTGATCCTGGAGTTGACCGGGGCAGGAGCCGGTCCTGAGAAGAAAAGGCAGATACAGGCACTGGGGATATTTTTGGGACTGATCTATTTAGTTCATCCCGTCCAGACCTACTTCGTTGCTTACATCTGGCAAAGAATGGGGCTTCTCTGTTGCCTCTTCTACATATCCGCATTGGCGGTATATGTGGCTGTTCGGGCGGGCCGAATTCGTCACGTGGTCGCAGGTTACTCTCTTTGTCTGGTACTGTTCTTACTAGCGTTAGCCAGCAAGGAGAAGGCAATCACCTTCCCTCTGGTTTTGGTGCTGGCAGAAATCGCGTTTTTCTGGAATGGATGGAGGAACCTTCTCAAGCGCATCGCGATCTTTGCTCTGATCGTGCTGCCGTTGCTGGTAATCTTCTCATTCTTGGTGCACCCTCACGGTCACGTAGAACAATCACCGGGACTATTGGCCACTGTCGACAAGTATTATCGGGAAAGTAATCTCAGTTTGTGGCAGGTTCTGATCTCGCAGTGTCGGGTCCTTTTCTCGTACCTTGCGCTGCTTGCGGCGCCTACTCCATCCAATGCACGTTTCACGACGGCGCACTTCATATTCAACTCACCTCTGGAATCTCCCGAAATCGCGGCGGCGGTCCTCGGGGCGCTTGCAATCCTCACAGCCGGTATCGTGTTGCTCCGAAAACGGCCGCTCACCGGTTTCGGATTGCTTTTTTTTCTCGTCAACTTGATGCCGGAGTCGTTTCTGGTACCGCAGTACCTCTTCTTCGCGTATAGGGCGAACCTGCCCTTATTTGGTCTCTTGCTGATCGTTGGAGACATCCTTTTGGAGGTCCGGTCAAGGGCCGGAGCACTTAGCAGACCAAGGTTACGACTGGCAACGGCGATTTCAGTTCTTTTGGCAGCAATAGTGGTTGGATGGCTCGGAGCGGTGACAGTCTCCAAATCAAAACTGTGGGGAGATCCGGTGGCCTTCTGGGATGACCTTCTGGAGGGGTTACCGCCGTCTGGTAGCAACAACCTTGAGAAGCGTGTGAGAATCGACGTGCTGGATAATCTCGGCGTAGCCCTGCATCGGCAGGCCCGACAGTCTGATGCTGTTGAACTCTTCCAAAAAGCTTTGCAAATCGACTCTCTCTTCATCCCATCTTATGTCCACTTGGCGGTTAGCTACTCAGCGCTGGGTCATAACGCGGAAGCCGAGTCATCTCTGAAAGAAGCCATCAAGATTCATCCGGGTGCCATCGACGCCCAGTTCGCTTTGGCGGAATTCTATATTAACCAGCACAGACTCGCGAGCGCGTGGCATCATATGCAAAAGGCTACGGCCCTAACACCTTCGGCTCCGCGATGTCTTAACGGACTCGGCAAAATTTTGCTCCGGGAGGGAAAGCCATCGGAGGCTGCCCCATATTTCCGAAAGGCTATTGAAACAGCGCCTGGGCTTGCTGAAGCTTACTACAACCTCGGAGAGGCCTATGTAGGCATGGGGATGGCCGGAGACGCCGAACGTCAATTCAGGAAGGCGCTGATGTTGAAGAAGGAAGATTGGAAAGCCCACAACAGCCTGGGCTTGCTCCTGGCTCAAGCTGGAAAGACGACGGAAGCCGCGGAGCATTTCAACGTGGCGCTGGCCCTGAGTCCACGCGACTGGAGGATCTACAATAATCTTGGGGCCATGTTTGCGAAATCAGGAGATTATCAAAATGCAGCCACACAATTTGAAAAGGCCCATGAAATCAATCCTGAAGACATTTTAACCCAAAAAAATCTCGAGAGAGTTCGTTCATTGATGGGTAACCCATCCGCAAGATAATGGGATTTGTTGAACCTGAAACTACTCCTTGCCTGGCGCTCCGAAAATTTCCTTAAAGAATGACTTCATCGCTTCCCAGGAACGCTTGTCAGCCTTTTCATCGTATGCCACTCCCTTACTTTTGTCATTCCCGGCGGCGGGCGTAGTAAAAGAGTGAACCGCATTGCCATAGAAAATCATCTGCCAGTCTACCCCACCCTTTCGCATCTCTTCCTGAAAGGCCGCAACCTGGTCGGGGGGAACAAGCGGATCGTCCGCCCCGTGTAAGACAAGCACCTTGGCCTTGATATTCTTCGCGTCTGCCGGCGTCGGTGTGTCCAGACCGCCGTGGAAAGTTACCACGCCCGCGATAGGGGCTCCGCTACGGGCCAATTCCAATACTACCGTTCCCCCGAAGCAATAACCGATAGCGGCTATTCGGTTCTGATCGACGTTTTTGTTCTTTTTCAGTTCTTCCAGCCCAGCCAGGATTCGCTGGCGCATCAATCCTCGATCATTCCTATACTTTCCAGCCTCTGGAGCAGCTTGCTTTGAATCTGCGGGTCGCACGCCTTTCCCGTAGATGTCTGCGGCAAAGGCTACATAACCGAGATCCGCCAGTTTGTTCGTGATGTCCTTGTAATGCTGGCCGAGTCCCATCCAGTCAGGGACTACCAAGACCCCAGGCACCTTGCCCGCAATGCCTTCTTTGTAGGCGATATATCCTTCCAGAGCGGTGTCCCCCTGTTTGTAGTCCACTACCGCAGTATGAAGCGCAGCAGAGGCCATCGCAGGCGCCAATACAGCCATAATCAACGCAAAAGCCATTGTTTTCATTAGAACCTCCTGAATTCAGGAACCGGCCTGATTTATTCGCTTTTCGTTTGGCCGCAAATTGTTCCTGAAATGTGAGATGCAGGCTCTGGGGGAAGGATTCGCAACTTAAATGGAGGGACGATCAGTGAAGGA
>DATJPW010000284.1:0-4974 GCA_035506215.1 Desulfomonilaceae bacterium | reverse complement strand
AACCAGACCGTACTGCGTGCGCTGCGGAACCTGCTGCACAAAAGGCAGCCCGACTCTTCTATCAGAAGATATTATCCTGTTCAATCGCGACCTGCTGAAGCCCTCCGATGTGATCACGGTACGAAAAGGCGAGTGGGTACGGGCGCACGCTCAAGACAGACTGGAACCGACCGAAAAAGAGCTGATCAAGATACGGGAGGTCCCCGGAAGCACCGCGTGCATTTTCTTCGAACCCGAAGGCAAATCCTGCTCGATATACGATGCAAGACCCCTGCAGTGTCGTCAGCAAGAGTGCTGGGACCCTCAAGATTGCGACGAGATCCGTGATCAGGCGGTCCTCAACAGGGCGGCGCTCTTGTCTGAGACCCGGCCTTTGTGGGACATAATTTTACGGCATGAGGAACGTTGTTCTTGCGAGGAGTTGGCTCGTGTAATGGCAAAACTTGGCGCAACGCGAGGGCAGGCTGTGGAAGAGCTGCTGGAGTTGCTTCGTTTCGATCAGCACGTGAGGAGTTTCATCAAAGAAAACTTCCGGTTGGCCGCTGAAGCCATGGATTTTTTCTTGGGGCGGTCACTCAGTCAGGCTGTGGAACCGTACGGCCTACGCGTGGTGGAAGAGCCGGACGGCAGCTTCCTCCTGACCATGCTAGACGACGCTGGAGATCAATAAAGCAGTGTCCTTCACTGTGCCGGACGTATGATCCCGACCAGCTTTCCCAAGATTTTCACTTTCGCCATGTCGCGGCCTTTAAATACCAAGGGTACATAGGCGGGGTTGGCCGCGTGAAGCTCCAAATTTTGCTTACCGCGGCGTAGCACCTTGAGAGTCGCCTCAGGTTCCAAGCCCTCCACCATTACCGCGACGATCTCACCGTTCCCCGCGTCCTCCTGGGGCCGAATGACTGCCAAATCTCCATCGCGGATCTGTGCCCCGATCATCGAGTCTCCTCGAACTCGGAGAGCAAAGGCTTCGTCAGCTCCGAAAAGCTTCGGGTCCACCGGTAGGTCATCTTCTCTGTTCTCTTCGGCCAGGATGGGTGTGCCTGCGGCAATTTGCCCGATAAGAGGGACAGAAAATGGTGAGCGGTGATGGGTCAGTTTCCAGGCCCGTTTTTTCCCCGGAACACTGCTAAGTAACCCTTGCGCTTCCAGTACTCGTAGATGTCTGATCAGGCTTCCCGGCGAGGCCAGCCCCAGCGCCCTGCAAATCTCTCTTATCGAAGGCGGGAAACCTTCCCGAGCCTGGAATGCTCCGATAAAGTCCAGAATTTCTTTTTGACGATCAGTTATCCCCATGCGCTTAGCATAAGAAACATTTGTTCTCTTGGCAAGAAAAATAATGGCTTGACGGTCGGATGCAACTGGTGTAAGCGCATGGCGAAACTATGCGCGAACGCTTTCTGATAGGCCGAGAAGTGGAGATTGATATCAAAGGAAGATGACCGTCCCGTGAACATTGAAAACCTGCTGAAAAGGTTCACTGTAATACCAAGCCGAATGAATCCTTCTTGCGGTTTAGCGGGCATATCGAGCCGTCGTTCAGCCGAATAAAATTTTTCGAGATACAACTTCTTTTTCGAAGAGGATGCTCAAAAGGTCATGGAGAAGAGAAAAGGCGCAACCGAGTTTCTTCCAAAAAACCGAAAAGGACGGAGTCAGTCCTCCACTCTGGGACCGGTACGGAATCTCGAAGACCACGTCAGCCCGGACTGGTGGTGCAGAATTTTCAATTCCTTCTATCTGAAAACCGACGCGGACGTCGTGGACGATCTGCGCATAACGCGCCAGGAGATCGACCTTATCTGCGAGACGCTTCAACTAGCGAACTCTGACAAGATATTGGACCTGTGTTGCGGTCAAGGACGTCATGTGTTGGAGCTGGCGCGACGGGGGCTCAGGAACCTTGAAGGGCTGGACCGCTCACACTATTTGATACAGAAGGCAAAGGAGCGCGCTCGGGTCGAGGGGTTGGGAATCAGATTCAGGGAAGGAGACGCCAGAAAACTTCCATACGCAGCCGACAGCTTTGACGCGGTTCTGATCCTTGGGAACAGTTTTGGGTACTTTGAAACCTTGCAGGACGACCTGAAGGTCCTGCGGGAGGTTATGAGAGTGTTGCAGCCGTGGGGTAGGCTGCTCATTGACATTGCCGACGGGGAATACCTAAAAGAATCATTCCAGAGCCGTTCCTGGGAATGGATCGATAATAATC
This sequence comes from Desulfomonilaceae bacterium, assembly GCA_035506215.1. Lineage (GTDB taxonomy): Bacteria > Desulfobacterota > Desulfomonilia > Desulfomonilales > Desulfomonilaceae > DATJPW01. Next base: position 2,762 of record DATJPW010000284.1, on the reverse strand, counting down.
TCTTCGTTTGTAGAGAACGATCTCTCTCATTGGATCGAGAGCGTCTTGTATCAAGGGAGGTGATCACACACGTTACAAAGGGCGTGATTGCCGACCAATTCTACGCTGAGCGGCTCTATTCCACAGAAAGTCTTGCCAGACTCTTGCAGGAGGCCGGGTTCTCCGAAGTGGATTATCCTACACGGTTGGCCCCGGACACCAACCGGCATCAAGACTTAGGCATGATGGAGCGACGCATTATCGTAACTGCGCAGGCCCGGAAAAAATGGACCTCGACCAAACCAAGGCAAAAGAAAAGGGAAAAGCATGTGGTCGTGCTCCTGGGCGATCCACAAAAACCGGATCCTCTCAAGCCCCTAAGTGTGTTTGATGATGATGATTTCTATACCATCGATGCGATGAAAGCCGCATTGCGAGAACTGAAGGGGTATCGGTTCACATACTTGAATGATCATGAGACCTTGATCAGGGATATCATGCGATTGACCGGAAAAATAGATTTAGTCTTCAACCTTTGCGACGAGGGCCACTTCAATGACCCACGCAAAGAGTTGCACGTCCCCGCGATTCTCGAATCCATGGGCATACCGTACACAGGTTCCGGTCCGCAGTGTTTGGCCTTCTGTTACGACAAGTCGCTTCTGCGCGGTCTGGCGAGAGAAATGGGCGTACCCGTGCCGGAAGCCTTCCTGATTAAGCCACAGGATTCCAAATTCGAGCTGCCGTTGGATTTCCCGGTGATTGTCAAACCGAACTGCGGGGATTCAAGTTTCGGAATCACAGAGCGTTCAGTGGCCCACAAACCAGAGGAGCTGATTAACGCTATTCTAGAGATCCGCAGAGACTTTGGGTACGACAAACCGATTCTCGTCGAGGAATTCCTCAAAGGCAAAGATCTCACTGTGGGAATGATCGGCAATCCGCCGACTTCCTACATGGTGCTTCCCATTGCAGAGGAGGACTATTCTTCCCTACCCGATTCATTACCGCATATATGCGGCTATGAGGCCAAGTGGCGCCCTGATTCACCATACGGCAACTTGAAGTCCATACCAGCGGATCTGCCCGATGCAACCCGGAATGCCATTGTTCAGTGGTGCGTAGTGCTTTCGGAAAGGTTGGAATGCAGGGACTATGTGCGCTTTGACTGGCGCTTGGATGCGGCGGGCAATCCGAAAATTCTTGAAGTGAACCCAAATCCCGGGTGGTGCTGGGACGGCCACCTAGCCAAAATGGCGTCTTATGCCGGTATTTCCTATCCCGAAATGCTGAGCGCCATTCTCCGGGCAGCGGAGGAACGTCTCGGCATCGAACCCATGTCAAGTAACGGATACGCCAGGAAAGAAAAGGCGCCGGCGGACCAATTGAAACTGTCCGCGGGCGCGGGATCGTAGCAAACCTTATTATGTGCGCTTCCAGTTTGGGTGTCCCCGCCAATAGCTTTCATAATACTTACTACTGGGGCCATGTTGTAGCAGAAGTGCTCAAAGAGGACGAGGAACCATTTGAGGAAAGGATGCAGCGGCTCACTGCTTTACTGCAGGACCAACGCGCCGAGGCAGCAAGGCTTGACAAGACTATTTGGACTAACTTGAAGGAGTTGGGGTATGGCGGCAGGTGAGCGCAACCCGGAAATTCACCGGCGCAGGTCGATTAGATTGCGCGGTTACGACTATTCATCTTCCGGCGCTTATTTTGTGACCGTTTGTACCAAGAACAAAGAATGCCTGTTTGGGGACATAGTGGACTGGACCATGCGTTTGAACCAGGCTGGCGAGCTCATTCATGAGGTCTGGGATGAATTGCCAAGGCATTACGCTGGCATCGATTTAGACATTTTCGTAGCCATGCCCAATCACATACGTGGGATTATTGTACTGACCGACACGCCCGTTGTGGGGGCAGGGCTTGCCCTGCCCAGCGGCAGGGGCGCGGCAAGCGGCGCCCCTACATTGGGGCATGTGATTCGGACATTCAAATCAATTACCGCCATCAATGTGAACCGTCTGTTGACTCGAACCGGCCAACCGTTGTGGCAACGTAATTACTATGAACACATTATCCGCAACGAGACTAGCCTGGACCCCATTCGCGAATACGTCTCCATGAATCCACAGAACTGGATGACGGATCGGGAAAACCCAGCAAATCGTATAGCTGCCAATGAATTCGAGAAGGAGTCGGAGTATGTTGGATAACGGCTGGATCGACACCACCATCGGCCCATCGACCGGACGGTGAAGGACAAGGCAGCCTTACGCCCACCTGACTGTCACTCGGGCTCCCCTTTGGATGCCGAGGGCCAAGGACGCGTTGCCGAGGTTAACCGCTATCTCCAAGAACCCGAAACTGTTGATTAACGCTAGAGGAGACCCTTCGGGAACTTCGGAAAAAAATCGCTTGACGCCCTTAATCTTCCTTTCGCCCACTTGCACAGTGTCCACGGGTCGGGAGAGCAGCCGAGCCTCGATATTTGAGATAAGGTTTCCGAAGCGGTCAATGTAGATCACTTCTCCTTGGATGCCGTCTCGCGTCCGGTCAACCGACGGTATTGGCAACATAACGGGGTCTTCTATTACAGGTCCCAATAAATCAAATCTATCCCCCGAAGAGAGATGAGCTGCCACAGGGGCAAAAACATCCCTTCCGTGAAACGTGGGATGAGGATCAGGCAGAAAGAAATCGGGATTCTTGATTTCACGTATCTCTCGTGACCGGCCGGTCTTGAGCACCAGCGAGAACAGGCCATTATCAGGGCCGAC
>DATJPW010000283.1:0-6574 GCA_035506215.1 Desulfomonilaceae bacterium | reverse complement strand
AATTAGAAAAAAGCTTTGCCCTGCAATCGCGGGAGCAACTCCGGGAATACGGTACCTGAATCACCGTGGTGAACGTGAATGTTCGCCTCGTTTTTAAAACGGTTTGCGGCCCGTTGACATAAGTCCGCGCTCAGTTCTATGGTATGAACCGTCGAAAAGATTTTCGAAGCCGCGTGAGACGTATCACCCATATACGTGCCGGTTTCAACAAATGTGTCCAGCCCGAATGCCCGCGAGAGGTTTTTGAGCATTTCTGTACTGAGCGAACCGGTCTCCGATTTTGGACTCTGAAAATGAAGGACGTATGTATTATCCGTTGACGCCGTGAGGTCCGCCCGGGTCTCCGGCAATTGCGAAATTCCGCAGGAAAGATCCTGCCATCTCCAGAGCGGCGTTGACGTGTCAGGAGAAGATTTTCGGACCGCCCCGGATGGCGACATCACCTCCGTCCAGCTTTTGTCTTCCGAAAACAGATCTGCGAGGCTGAGGGCTTTTTCGGCTGCGTACGCGTACGTTAATTGATTGTAGATGGTGTACCACGAATAAGGGCGAAGACCGCCGCGGGCAACCCAGGAATCAATATTCCGGATGTAGAGATTATATTTTTCCTCTTTCAGGCCGCGGATATATGCACAGAGTTCCGGATATCCCGCGAAATTTCGAAAATCGATGAAGCAATGCGGGGGAATGTACCTTTCGATGTTGACGCTCCCGAAATAGATCGGGACGGTGCGGGATTCCAGACAGTCGAGAATTTTTTCCGTGATGTACCCTGAGGACAATAACGGATGGTTGGTATTTTCAAAGCACAGGCAGTACCGATACCGGCAGAGCGTGTCGAGTTTGGTATCCGGCGCTAATGGCCCTTTATAGTTGGGCAGGTCAAAGGGGGGATTGCCGAAAATGTGGAAAGGAATATCCGAATATTCAGAGAACCATCGGGCGATCTCATATCTTTTTGAGTATAACTCGCTCGCGACGGAAGACCGCTTATGGCCGTTGATCATGCATATCCCGTTGATTCTTTTGTCCAGTGGGTATTTGTTGCTCCGCTCCTGATCGTCTTCCGTTATGGAGGATTGTCTGTCCCAGCCTGCCGCCCATCCTGATCTCGGAAACGAAATTTTTGTAAATTTGTGTCCGTATTCAGAAAGAGCATCGCACAGGGAAAAGACATGATCAAAGTGCTGCCATACATCCTCACGGTATTCCCCGGGCAGAACGACGACGGGCTCGAGCATGATCAGCACGTCTATTCCGGACTGTTTGCCCCGGAAGCTGCTTGCGTCCAGGTAGGCGTAGACATCGAATCCCTCCAGCGGCAGGGCTGACCAGACAACGGATACATTTCCGCGTTGGAACGACCGCGCATTCCTCTCCTGAAAATGCTCGTAGACGATATTGATCGCGACATGCGTTTGAGCGGTGCCGTTTCTGCACCCGGCGATGACCGATCCATTGGCCGCATCGATGATCGGCACGCGTCCAACAGGAAAAGGCGCCTGGTTCAGGTTCGAACTCCGGGCGGCGGCAATCGGATCGATGCCCTGCCTGCGCAATTCATCTAAGATCAGGGGAATGACCGCTTGTGATAAATGAATGGCATCGTGGTAATAGGCGGTATTCGTCAATCCATCACGGTCGACCAATTTGTCGAAGACGGAGACAAAGATCACCCCATGTTCCTCACAACGTCTTTTCAGGTGCCGGTTAAACAGTTCGGTCACCTCGTTTCTCTGCTTGCAGCTGCCGTACGTGGAATAGGCATCACATTGTACGTCTTCGCGGCTCGATGCAGGTGCGTTCCATGCCAGAAGAGGGATGCCGTATTGACCGGCGATTTTGAATATTTCGAAATAGCGGTCGACACAGTCATTGACAACGACGTCTACGGCTTTCTTTTGAAGCTCTGATTGCTTGAGCAAGTGCGCCCTGCAGTCTATCTCCCCGAAGACGAACATGATCCGATCACCGGGTTTGACGCTGGTCACGATGATCTGTTCGATGATGCTTCTTCTTTTGATCACATTGTAGGCTGTATGCGGGCCGAGACGATAAGTCTTGAAAAACGGCAAGACATCAGCACCTCCGATAGCATCCGTACCGGAAAATACATAAACGTGACTGTCCCCGATGCAATGGATCATTTTACAATAGCCTCATGGACTGAATCGTAGGGTGTACAACTTCAACGTCCCGGTTCGAGAGAGGTTCTACCTTACCAGTAATGCGATCGATTCCGACGATAATAATCAAACGTATACGCGATCCCGTCTTCAAGACGGGTCCGGGGCCGCCAGCCGGTAGCAGAGCCGATCTTTCCGATGTCCGTAATATAATCTCCCGTTTCGACATTGACGTATTCGGCTGGCCAGCCTACGTACTCCACGTTGCCGCTTCGTGCGATCCGCACGATCGTATCAACCATCTCGCCAAATCGGGTTCCTATGCCGGAGCCCAGGTTAAACGCGTGACCGTAGCACTCTTCGGTCACGGAAGCGGCGATAAAGGCGTCCGCCAGGTCTTCAACATAGATGTAATCCCTGATCTGGCTGCCGTCGCCAAAAACCTTGATGGTGCGGTTTTCCATCGCCTGCCGGATAAACCAGTTAATCATCGAGTATTTGCTGTGTTTCATCTGTGACCGGGGACCATAGGGGTTTGCGACTCTGAAGCACACGCAGTTGATCCCGTACATTTCATGGTAGAAGAGGTAAGAATTCTCGGCAGCCGTCTTGTTCAGGGCGTAAGGCGTTCTCGGCTTCAATGGATGGCTTTCACTGACGGGAACAGATTCGTTCCGGCCAAACTGAAGACGGGAGCCGGAATGAATAATGACTGCTTCAGGACTATGATGGCGCAGGGCCTCCAGAACATTGAGATGCCCGATGTAATTGATATCGGCGTCAAGAAAAGGATTTTCGATGCTGTCGTTGTGGCTGACCTGAGCGGCCAAATTAAAGATGATGTCCTTGTTGCGCACCAGTATCTTCATCGACTCTTTGTCCCGGATATCACTGATATTCAGCGAGACACGATCCCGGATTCTGTCGATATTGAAGAAATTGGCCCCGTATGGCTCAATGCAGGCATCCATTACGGTTACCCTCGCGCCGTAATCCGTCATTTTCCCGGCAATCGTGCTTCCGATCATGCCGAGTCCTCCGGTGATTAAAACGTCTTTGCCTCTTACTTTATCGGCGACGGATTCCAATATGCCTCCTTAGAAGCGGTGTCTTTTTACGATTCGATTACATCTATTTCATGGTGTTTTCTGAATCCTATGAAGCCCCATCAAATCAATCCATGCATAGGCAAATTTCATACCATTTATAGTCATGGAGAGGGGCCCCTGGTTCTTCGACCAAGATCAGGGGCTGCGATGAAAACGCTCCCTGATTCACTGGTCGCGCCGGAAAATAAATACGAAAATGCCATGGGTTATATGCTGCGGGGTCAGGTATGATCGCCGTAGAGCCCGGCTTGAGACTGGTGGCGGGGGATAGGCGAGGGCAGTTTAGCCTACGCATCCATGAAAAATGGCGCGTCCGGCTTGCCGGAAGGCGGACAAAATATTTCGGAAATTCAGCCCAATTCTGGATGAACCCGCAAACTGACTTTGAGCTTGGAACAGCGTGTGAAGCTTCGGTCGATGGGATTTACAAAGAAATACGGCCGCATGAAGCCTGGAAAGGAAAGGGCTGGTAAATCCATAAAGCGATAGCCACTGACGGTACACTCCACCGGTCAGAAGCAGAAGTCCTGGCATTCCCCATGAGGATCGAAGCCCCGGATTACGTCTTGCGGTCGAAGATCATCCCGACCAGTTCGCTCATCTTAACCTGAAGAGCTTGTATTTCTTTGGGCGGTATCTCACGAATGACCTTCCCCGTATCCCGATCCACGACTTTCACGGCGACCTTATCGTCATTGTGGCCATAGACGGAAAACTGGAGGCTGATATTCATGCTATCCAACTGGTCTTGCATTTGCCCCACAATCTGTTTCAACTCTGCGGGGCTGAGTTGGACGCCTCCGCCCGGGGCCTGTCCCGCCTGGGAAGATTCGCCCACAAGGCGCGGCCCACTCACGGGTGCCGGAGAGCCAGCCATTGCGCTAGAAATGCTCACAACGCTGGTGATCATTTGAATTCACCTCCTTTATTTGCAGTCTTTTCCTTACTCAAATAATCGGCATCCTAGGGTAAGAACTTTAATGATTTTGATGAAATGTTACATCGCGGTTCCATTCCGCATTATACAATTTGTGAAATGCCGCTGTATTCATCTGCTGTCAAATCCATCGCTTTACCGTAGGCATCCAGCCCGTAAAATCTGAACATGATATGCGAAGGGTCGATCGTCCCGTTCCCTTCAGTGTTCTGGGTAATCGTGAACGTTACATCGGCTGAGAATGTCTCTGGGTTATATGCCACGCTGGTCGGTAAAGCAGGAACGGCGACATCTGTGGCCGATGCCGGCATTCCCCAGTTATAAGCACCTCCTGCGTTGGTTTCCGTCGCTTTGCTGATTCCCCAGTTCGAAGGATTCTGGATCGAAACGAGGTCCATCTCCTTCGTGAAGGCAAACCTCATCGTAAAGGCCTTGGCAGCCTGAATGGTTGACAACGAGGAATCCAGGTCGGCCACGGGCGTGCCGGGCCCCAGAGATGCGTCAAAACCATTGGTACTGTAGACCATAGAGATTTTGGGTGCTGCGTTATTGTAAATGTATTCCGTGAGTGTGTTCGCTAAAGAAGACCCGTTATCTGACAGCGTATTGACCAGACTATTGGCGTTGTCCATGTCACCCATGTCGGCATAGGTGTATCCCTGCTCGAGAAAACCGTCATTAAAGTTCCTGTCCAATGAAACGGCCTTATCGAGTTGGGTGAGCGCATCAGTGTAATTCCCCATTTTCCGATACGTTTGCCCCAATCCGTAATAACCGATTGAGCTTTGCGGGGATAAGCTGACTACTTTTTTAAACTGGACCTCCGCTTCGCTATATCTCTCGGAATTCAGGTAAACCTGACCGAGCCCATAACGGCTGTCAGTGGATTCAGAATTAAAGTTGATTGCGGCTTTGTATTCGGCTTCCGCCTCGGACAGTTGTCCCTGTTTATAGTAAATATCGCCGAGGCTGGTATGAAAGGCATCACGAGTGGGGTATGACTTGATGGCCTCCTGATACGTCTTGATTGCCGCGTCCGTATTGCCTTCCTGGAGATAGGCCTGGGCCATGTAATCATAGGCCTTGGCGGCGTTGTCGGAAAAAGACGAGAGTCCGATCGCTCGCCTGAATTCCGTAACGGCATCGTCATAATTGGCACTCGTATAGCGGTCAATGCCACGGGAGAGAGCGCTATTCGACAAACTGTCATACTGTGCCTGTGAGGTGGGTATGGCAGAATACAGGCTATCTATTTGCTCCGCTGAAATCATGAAATTGTTATACTGAGCTGCTGAAATCGCACTCATGACTTTGTCTGCCCCATGCCTAAGTGGATGAAATAATCAAACTATTTCCTATGCTGACTATCGGACGAAAGGGGCCCAAACTTAAGTTATTTTACCCATTTCGCTGATTCCGCCATACGATACCAAGGGGTCGCTGGTGTCGAATATGGGGTTGACGTCTAGGCCTTCTGATGGGTGAGAATGTAGGTGAGCAGTTGTTGGCCTTCCTGGAACTGGGGGTTGACCTGGAGAGCCTGCCGGATAAATTGCTCCGCCACATTCCAGGCCACCTTCTCGATGTTCGTGCGGGCGAGGTTGTACAAGAGCGCCTCGTCGTCAGGCGTTATGGCGAGCGCCTTCTTGAAGTCGGCTGCCGCTTTATCGAAGTCGCCGTCCCTGCGGGCCTGGATTCCCGAGGCGTTGTAGGCGTGCAGTACGAAAGCGAGGAGGTCTTCGTTGGTCCCGATGAGATCCCGGGCTTTGTTGACATCCCCCTTGTCAACGAGCCGCATGACTGTGATGGCGAGAGTGTCCCCGCTCGTTTCCCCGCCGCCGGTGTTCTCTGTGAGCGCCTCCTCGGAGACGCTGACCAGCTGGCGGACGAAGGAAAGGGTCGTTTCGTTGTCATTTTCCTGGAAGGTGACGGGCCCGAAGGTGTTTTTGAATGCGTTGCTGGCCATGAGCTGCCGCTGGAATTCGTTGATGGTTTCCTGCATCTCCTTCTCATCGGCGGGCAGCATCCGCGTGACGAGCATCTTCTTCAGGACATCTCTGAACGAGACGAGGCTGGCGTAGACGTTCCCCTGGCTGAGAACCTTCTTGCAGTTTCCCAGGGTTTTCGAGATTTCCGATGCCCGTTCCCTGACGATCGCCTCGTCCATGTGGCCCGCCAATCCCGCTGTGAACATTCTCCGGACCGGCTCGTCGCTCGTCAGCCGACCGGTCTCTCTTCTCTGCCTCTTCATGGCACAGAACGTGCTAACTATTCATCGGTAAAAATGAATTCCAACTTGAGCCAGGGGGCAGCGATAGACATGTGTGACGGGGAAGAGGGCAGGGGGCCATTAAATTTTAACGAAAAGAGCTTTCTTTTCGAATGGCTCGTCGAGAACAACA
>DATJPW010000282.1:0-3933 GCA_035506215.1 Desulfomonilaceae bacterium | reverse complement strand
GTCTTGGAGGTTTCTTTGAATTCCACAGTGAAGACACTGCTTTTTTGGGTGGTCCTGATTCTGGCTGCTGTGCTGCTTTGGCAAGTTGTTCAACGGACCCAGACTCCAAAGGAGCAGGAACTTACTTTCTCTGATTTCATGAACGAAGTAGACAAGGCCAACGTCGCCAAGGTCGAAATCATGGGTAGCGACGTCAAGGGTCAATTGAAGAATCAAGCCATCTTCAAAACTACGGTTCCCAACTACCCTGATTTTGTCAAGATCCTCAGGGAGAAGAACGTGTCCATCACGGTGAAGGAACCTAGCCAAAGTCCCTGGCTTGCTGCATTGATCTCTTGGGCGCCCTTTGTCTTACTCATTGGTTTCTGGATTTTCTTCATGCGCCAGATGCAAAGTGGCGGAAACAAAGCACTCTCATTCGGTAAGAGTCGAGCAAAACTGCTTTCATCCCAGCAAAAGAAGGTCACCTTTAAGGATGTCGCGGGGGCCGAGGAGGCCAAAGAGGAGCTTGAGGAAATCATCGAGTTTCTCAAGGAACCCCAGAAATTTCAAAAGCTTGGTGGGAGAATTCCGAAAGGAGTATTGCTGGTGGGTCCGCCGGGAACTGGAAAGACTCTGCTGGCAAGAGCTATCGCCGGAGAAGCAGGTGTCCCATTCTTTTCCATAAGTGGCTCTGATTTCGTTGAGATGTTTGTCGGGGTTGGCGCTTCCAGGGTCCGTGACCTTTTCGAACAGGGCAAGAAGAACGCTCCCTGTATCATATTTATTGATGAAATCGATGCCGTCGGACGCCACCGCGGCGCTGGCTTGGGCGGTGGGCATGATGAAAGGGAACAAACCCTGAACCAGCTGCTCGTTGAAATGGATGGGTTCGAATCGAATGAAGGAGTCATCCTGATTGCGGCGACCAATCGCCCTGATGTCCTGGATCCGGCGCTGTTGCGCCCGGGCCGGTTCGACCGGCGAGTTATCGTGGCTCGGCCGGATGTCAAAGGGCGAGAGGGCATTCTTCAGGTCCACACCAAGAAGATCCCACTTTCCGAGGATGTAGATATCACTATTCTGGCTCGTGGGACCCCAGGGTTCTCAGGTGCTGATCTGGCCAATCTGGTCAACGAAGCAGCGCTCAATGCTGCCCGTTACAATCAGAAATCCGTCACGATGGCCGACTTCGAGACGGCCAAAGACAAGGTATTGATGGGAGTGGAGCGAAAATCGTTGATTATCAGTGAAGCTGAGAAACGAAACACCGCTTTTCACGAGGCAGGTCACGCACTGGTCGCTGCCATGATCCCGAATGCAGACCCCGTTCACAAGGTCACGATCATCCCCCGCGGAATGGCTCTTGGCGTGACAATGCAGTTGCCTGTTGACGACAAGCACACTTATACGCGCGACTACCTGGAGGGGCAAATCGCCATCATGATGGGAGGGAGAGTGGCAGAAGAGCTCTTCTTGAACCATATGACCACGGGTGCCGGAAATGATTTTGAGCAGGCGACAGAACTTGCCAGGAGGATGGTTTGTGACTATGGGATGTCCTCACTAGGTCCACTGACTTTTGGAAAGCGGGAGGAGCAGATCTTTCTCGGGCGAGAGATTGCCCAGCATCGGGATTACAGCGAAGATACAGCCATTAAAATCGATCAGGAGATCAAGCGGTTTGTCAACGAAGGGTACGAACGAGCCAGCCGGATCTTGGGCGAAAACCGGCAGACTCTGGTCCATATCGCCGAGAATCTGCTGGAACGAGAAGTCTTGGATGCCAACGAGGTCAAGTTGTTGATTCAAGGTCTTCCTCTAGACACGAAAGACAGCACTGTTTCAAAGTCCAAAGTAGGGAGTGCCGAGAAACCAGAACAACAGGTGGTTCAATCCCTGACCCCTTCGGTCGCACCTTTGGTGGATAAGCAAAGAGAAAAGCCTGCTCCTGCTTAACGCCATTCAAGGAGGGTCCGCCTCGTCGGGATGAGGCAACGTCAAGCACGTGGGGTTTGCCTGGAACCCTTCCTCTATGAATCAAAAGTAGTTAGTCTTTCTTCCTCCAATAATCTGAATGGATCCCGGCCCTGTCTAGAAACACAGAATTGTCGGTTCCCAACTGTTAACATTTCTAAAGGTTCGAATCGTCGAGGGCGATTGTGGCAATAGCGCGCCAGATCTTCACTTTGAGAATGCCATCGCGGCAGCTGGTCTTGGGCAGGAGGACCCTTGTCATGGGGGTTCTTAATGTGACACCAGACTCATTCTTCGACGGAGGCCATTACTTTAAGCCGGAGCAGGCAATCGACCGCGGGATCCGGCTGGAGGATGAAGGTGCCGATATCTTGGACATCGGGGGCGAATCTACCAGGCCGCCCCATGTCGTGGAGTTACCCTTTGAAGAAGAGACTCGGCGCATCCTGCCAGTCATCGAAGGATTGCGAAAGCGTCTTCGTATCCCTATTTCTGTAGACACTTATAAAGCCGCTGTGGCGCGAAGGGCCATTGCGGCTGGTGCGGAAATGGTGAACGACGTCGGTGGATTGAGATTCGACGGTAACCTTGCTTCTGTGGTTGCCGAGACAAAGGCCGCTGTTGTCATCGTGCACTCTCGAGGGAGCCCCACGACAATGCACGGTCTCCCACCATCCAGTGGCATTGTTCGGTTGGTGGTTTCCGGACTTCGAGCCCGAATTCGAAAGGCCAGAAAGGCAGGGATCCCCTTGAGCCGGATCGTCATCGATCCCGGAATTGGTTTCGGCAAACAGCCCCACGAGAGCTTAAAGCTTCTGCATAATTTGAATTCTCTGCGTCAGTTGAAACTTCCAATCCTGGTTGGAGTCTCCCGCAAGTCTTTTCTGGGCCAGATCCTGAGGCAGCCAGTGGAAAGTCGCTTAATAGGGAGCCTCGCAGCCGCGAGTGTGGCGGTGGTGGAGGGGGCACACATACTCAGGGTTCACGATGTCAAAGAGACTGTTCAGGTGCTGAAAATCTGTGACGCCATCTTGCGTGGAAATGTTTAGTGCTTATGTCTTGGTTTGAATTTCTAAACTCAATACGGGACAAACTCAGCTGGACTGCGGTAGTTGATATCTGCATTGTCAGTGCGATCATCTATCAGGTCCTGGTCTTGATTCGTGGAACCCGAGCCTTACAGATGGCCCTGGGAGTGGGATTCCTGGTTGTTTTCTACTATCTTAGCCGCTGGCTACAACTGGCTACCGTGCAGTGGATCCTGACAAACATGTTGCCGTATTTCGTTTTTGGCTTGATCGTGCTCTTTGCTGCTGAAATCCGGCGGGCTCTGGCTAGCATCGGGAAGAATCCGCTCCTGCGGAAATTCTCGAGGAGCTTCTTTGCGGAAACCTACGACGAAATCGTCTTGGCAGCGACTACCTTGTCCTCCCAGCGAGTGGGAGCCTTAATTGTTATCGAGAGGGAAATCGGCCTCAAACACTATATCGAAAGTGGCGTGGCCATCGATGCAGCCCTTTCTTACGATCTGCTTGTCAGCATCTTCTCGCCAGGTGCTCCCCTACACGATGGCGCCGTTATCGTTCAAAAGTGGCGAATCAAAGCCGCGGCTTGCTTTCTTCCCCTAACCGTGAATCCCAAACTGAGCAAAGAGTTGGGAACTCGCCATCGGGCAGCCCTGGGGGTAACTGAGGAGTCGGATGCAGTCGTCGTGGTCGTATCCGAAGAGACTGGGATCATTTCAACAGTGGTGGGAGGGCAGATCGAAAGAAACTTGGATGGAGACGGCCTAAGACGCCAACTTGAATCCATTCTTGAGGGCAAAGTAGCAAAAGAGAAACCTCTAAAGGTCCCACCAGTTTTGGAGGGCAAATGATCCCGAGGTTGCGTCGGCTCTGGAGTATTCTAATATCTAATTTTCACTTTAAGGTGATCTCAGTCCTCCTTGCCTGCATGCTTTGGGGAGCAATCAACAAT
>DATJPW010000281.1:0-11628 GCA_035506215.1 Desulfomonilaceae bacterium | reverse complement strand
CGGCATGCTTGAGACCCTTGTATTTCTGAATGGCACAAGGGTTCGCCAAATGTACCTTGAATCCCGCTTCCATCAGTCCATCCACCAGCCAATACCAATTGAAAGTAGATTCAACAACAACCCCTGTTAGTTCCGCCTTATACGGATGAAGCAACCTAAAGATAAGCTCGGAGTCGTTGGAGTCCCTCTTGGTCAAAACCCGGCCTCCCGCCGCATCTACCAATGCGAAGTAACTATTCCTTGCATGAAGATCAACGCCTGCATACAATCCCATCGGGCACCTCCTCTAGTTTGTGGTAACGCAGGGATTCCATACTCCCTGACAAGGGGTGCCTTTTTATGATTATCAGGGCAGTCCCCCGATAAAGAGGCGTTCAGGAAGGCCGCCACCGATTCGTGTATGGCCTGCCCAAACACAAGGCCGCTTGTGATGAACTCTTCGGGGAGTTTATCCACCTAATGAAATTTCCATTTCAGCGGGCATTGCAAATAGGTGGCGATACTGTAGTACGATCTTTTTCAGTAGACCTGAGCTGAGTTCTCATAGGCGTCATACTTTCAGGCCGAAGCGTGGATTGAATAGATTGCCGCAACAGAGGAGTAATCCGTATTGCGGGTAACCACAGGCATTAACCGAATCGACTGACGGTCCACACTGCCGTCGGAGGTATGCCGCTCACTGAACGGACAAACTTGATTTGTGAGTGGGTCTGCCCCAAACCGCGTAAATGGGGTCGCTGGGAATTCCGTGTCCGTAATACTTGTCGTCTTTGGGACGAGGTCTACCGGTCCTTTCGTCATAGCCCTGGATCCTGAATCGGCACGAGAGAGTGAAGAATCTGCGGATCAGCTCCACCCTTTGCTTTTCCGTGCTCCTTTTCCAGATATTCACGGCCTTCGGAGGAAACATCCTGTTTGAAAACATAACGATGAACAGCCCGTTGGGCTTCAACACCCGAGACACTTCCCTGAATACCTCCAGAGGTTGAGTCAGGTAGTCTACGGAGACCGTGTTGACCACCGCGTCGAAGTGGTTGTCCGGAAACGGCAGCAGCGGATCATCGTTCAGGTCCTGGATTACGTGCTCTGATAAAATAGGATTGGCTTCCAGTTCGCTTCTGTTGAGTCCGAGCCCGACAACCATGGCGGGATCCCTTACGCTCCCGAGATGCGAATCAGGCCCGGCCATGAGATCCAAGATCGATGAACTTGGAGGAATTAGGCGACCATAGATTTCTGCGACCGCTTCAAGGGCAGAAGAGTCCAGATGATCCACAAAGCGAGGCTTGGTATAGAAATCCGCATCAGGAGTTTCATCATCCCGACCGAGATCATGAGCGCTGAACCATGAGAGACTACTACTCTCGTCGGCTTCTTCCTTGACAACGTGGTCTTTCAGCGCATCTTCAGACCAGACTGGAGCGGGTCCGCAGCCTCCGCGGGGGTCAATTCTGCAACGATAACCAGTCTTTTCAATCCCCTGGTTCTCCAATGCTTTCCAGCTGTTGGTGAAATAGGAACAGTCATCATTGAAACAGATGTGGTGTATTTCTCCACCCCAACTGGACTCGAGCGGAGTGCGAATGGGATCCATTTCTGATCCACAATGGGGACACACTTGTCCTTTTGACACTAGGTTCTCCCTTCTCTTCGTGAGAGCTATTCATTGAATAGGGACGAAATGGATTAGCATTTCTGTGGAGGGGCATTTCAGGGACGCTCACTAAATAGGAAGCCTTTCATGCATAATTCAGTGTGAAACAGTAATCTTTTTGAGGCCAGCGTGTCTCTCTTATCCACTACCATCCATAGATCACAAGCGAGCTGAGAAACTCCTCGATTGGTAGATGCAAAATCCTTGGGTCCCGACGTTCAAATTGGGCTCGGCATTGGTCCCTGTCAAGGGAATCTCTCTTGAAAACCGCGCCCTGGCGCGGAATTCAGGATGCTCACACTCGGTGGCGAAGCTTCAAAAAGGCCCTGCGAAGACGGACTCTCGTATGGTAACAAGGACGGCGCCCTTCAGCGGATATGTGCGGAAAGTTTTGTCAAAAAATTCTCGACAAAGGACGATCTGAAATGAGCCAACCAGAGGGAGGAATTGCAGTGTATGGCGCATCATGGTGCCCTGACGCTCGACGAGCGAGACGTTTCTTCGACGAACACGGGATGGAATAGCCTGGATCGACATCGACGAAGACAGTGAGGCACTCGATTTCGTGAAAAAAACAAACGGCGGCCAGGTGGTTGTTCCCGTAATCGTTTTTCCTGACCAGTCAATTCTTGTCGAGCCATCGAACTATGAACTCGCCAGTAAGACGGATGCGCTTCGTGGGGAACCTGACTCTTAAAGCCATACTGTCCTGAGTTTTCGCTCGAACGCTCTTCTTTCAGTTTTTTTAAGAAGACTCCAAGTTTAACCTAGACGCCAGATCACGGCATTCAGAACCGCAGCGAAACTCACCCAAATCAGATAGGGGGC
The DNA here is from genome assembly GCA_035506215.1 of Desulfomonilaceae bacterium. Taxonomy (GTDB): domain Bacteria; phylum Desulfobacterota; class Desulfomonilia; order Desulfomonilales; family Desulfomonilaceae; genus DATJPW01. The sequence continues at coordinate 9,146 of DATJPW010000281.1, read as the reverse complement.
CATCAAAGCGCCAGCCGGCTTAGAAACTTTCCAAAAGGACGCGGCAGTTGCCACAATCGATACCCACAGGGCGCCGATTTCGAAAAGAGCGAAGCCGGGGCTCTGAAGGCCGAAAAATAGAGCTGACCATCCTAGGTTTAGAAGGAGCTGTAAGGCATAGATCGTGAGCGGGCGTTTCCTGCCCCGATCATTTCCACGCCAAACGATCCACGCGGCGATTGCCATCAAAGTGTAGAGGATCGTCCATACGGCGCCAATCGTCCTCCCTGACGGAGTCCAGGATGGTTTAGCGAGGCCGGGATACCACGTGTCGACGGAGAGACCCGTAAGAAAACCGCCTAAAGAGGCTATTCCGAAGACAATGAGCAGACTCACGAGAAGACCCGCTATTTGTTTAAGCTTACTCATGGAGGTATCGGCATTTATCAATGGTGCAACCCCGGTATTTCTGCTCAATTACATGGTGGGCCAGAGCTTGTCCTGATCACAAGGGAGAGAACAAATCCTCGTCGCTTATCCTTGGACGAGAGGCTTCGGGTTAGACATTATTGTGCCTTTCCGATGGGTCTCTTAAGCGTGATTCCGGAGTTGCAACTCTATCGGATGCGGCTTCAGATAGTACTGTTCTCTCAAATAGGGCGGATCGTATTTCCTCACATAATGGTTGATTAGGGTCACGGGTACAATGAGAGGGAGATGGCCCTGACGATACTGCTCGATAATTTCGAGCAGCTCTTTTTTCTCGTCGGCAGTCAAAAGCTTCTTCAAGAACCCCATGCAGTGCATGAGCACGTCGGTATGTTTACGTCGAGAGGTCTTAAGTCTCAGGGCCTTCACCAGCAGCTTCTGGTATTCAAGACGAAAATCGTCAACGACATAGTCCTTCAACCTTGCGACCAGCTTGCCCATAAGCCTCATATGATTCGGACTGTGGGCCATAATTAGGAGCTTGTGCTTCGTATGGAATTCCACAAACCCTCGCCGAGTCGGCTTCGGGGAAAGGCTTTCCCTCCATCTCTTCAAGACGAAAATCGCCTCGATGAAATTCTCCCTGAGTTTGGGGTCGTGAAGCCTACCATCCTCTTCAACCGGCAGCAAAGGAAAGTGGTCCATGAACGCCCTGGCGAACATACCGATTCCACGGTTCGAGGGCATCCCCTGGTCATTGTAAACTTTGACGCGTTCCATACCGCTGCTCGGTGATCCCTTCTTGAATATGAACCCGTACAGGTCAAGTCCTTCCAATTCTCGGACCTTCTTCGAGCACCAGCTGAGCATTCTTTTAGTATGATCCTGTTTAGTGTTGCTGCTTATAAGGCGTGGTGACTCTGGATCTCCTACAAGGCGCAAGGCCTCCCGTGGGATTGAGAACCCGCACTCAACCTCCGGGCATACCGGAAAGAATTCGACGTGTTGGGATAGTGTGTCGGTGATGAAGTGATCTCGGCTGTGGCCGCCATTATAACGCACGTTTTGGCCCAAGAGGCACGCGCTGACTCCCAGCTTGATCTGCTCTTCCATAGATATTATCATCCTTTGTCAAGAGAACTGCTGAATCCCACGGCAAGCAGCCACCGATAGGCCCTAATTACCGCACATCCGGGATCTTAGGTCAAGAGCTGTGATGGGAATCGGCCGATGCGCTGACATGTATTTTGCTTCCGAGCCATAGAGTGACACAGGTACCAAATTTCCGAATTCAGAAGTGCAATCAGGCAGGAGAAAACCCACAAGGCGCCTATGTCCTCTACTGGATGATTGCCAACCGTAGAACTTTTTGGAATTTCAGTCTCCAGCGGGCAGTCGAGTGGTCGAAACGATTTGACAAACCACTCGTGATCCTGGAGGCTTTGCGATGCGGCTACCAGTGGGCCTCGGATCGAATCCACCGATTTGTCATAGAGGGGATGCAGGACAATGCAGCTCGGCTCCATAATACCGGCGTGTTTTACTATCCGTATCTGGAACCGGAAGCAGGCGCAGGCAAAGGGCTCCTGGGTGAGTTGGGCAAGCGAGCGTGTGTAATCGTCACCGACGATTTCCCAGCGTTCTTCTTGCCCCGAATGGTCGCCGGTGCCAGTCACGTGAGCGTCCTCATGGAGAAGATAGACTCAAATGGAGTAATGCCGATACATTGGACAGACCGGGTTTTTGTAACTGCTTTCTCATTCAGACGTTTCCTTCAGAACAACATTGAACCTCACCTACACTCATTTCCGGTGCCTGACCCGCTCTCTGCCGGTGTGCGGCCATTCAATGAACGGCTACCGGGCCGAATCCTTAAGCACTGGCCGCCCGCACACGACGTACTCAGGTCCCTGAAAGGGGGATCTTTGGCTTCCTTCCCCATTGACCACTCAGTTTCACCGTCGCCGATCCCCGGAGGAAAGCGTGCAGCAAATAGAATTCTGAAGAAGTTTCTCAAAAAGGGCCTCAATCGATACGCTGATAGCAGAAACCATCCTGATGACGATGCGACGAGCGGTCTGGCACCTTATCTTCATTTCGGTCATATCTCAGTCCACCAGGTTTTTCAGGAGCTGATAGATCATGAAGGATGGTCCAAGAATAAGATTTGGACGGACGGGCGAGGGCACCGTGAAGGCTGGTGGGGCATGAGTCGGAATGCCGAAGCTTTTCTGGACCAGCTTATCATATGGCGCGAGCTTGGGTACAATATGTGCGCCAACGTGGACATCTATGATCGTTACGAGTCCCTTCCAGCTTGGGCACGGGAAACTCTTGATCGGCACAAGAAAGATCACCGTTCCTCCGCGTACGGCCTTGATAACTTGGAGAATGCCGATACCCAAGATCCGATTTGGAATGCCGCACAGAGGCAACTCAAGAGAGAAGGTAGGCTCCTCAACTATCTTCGTATGCTCTGGGGCAAGAAGATTCTCGAGTGGACACGATCTCCAGAAGAAGCGCTGGCTGTCATGATCCACCTCAACAACAAGTATGCCCTTGACGGTCGGGATCCCAATTCCTACACGGGAATATTCTGGACCTTAGGGCGGTACGACAGACCTTGGGCTCCTGAGCGGCCGGTATTCGGAAAGATCAGATACATGTCCTCAGATAGCACGCGGAGGAAGCTTCGGCTCAAGCAGTACCTGCGGAAGTATTCGGAATGAGCGTTTTCTGGAATCAATGGATCAGCCCATTCTTATATGAATGAAAGAACAACCAATAGGAGGAACGACGAATGGCGACTCTGAAAAAAGGTGACAAAGCCCCTGCTTTTGACTTGACAGATCAAGCCGGGAGGCAAGTGAAACCAGATGACTTCAAAGGGAAAAAAGTATTATTGTTCTTCTATCCAAAAGCCAACACATCCGGGTGAACGAAGCAGGCCGGCAGCGTACGTGATGCGCTGAACGATCTTCACAAACTTGGCATTGTGGCAATGGGGATAAGTCCGGATGCTCCGGATGTTCAAAAGAAATTCGACGAAAAAAATTCCCTGAAATTTGCCCTCCTGTCAGATCAGAATCACAACGTGGCTGCGCTCTACGGCGCGTGGTGAGAGAAGAAGATGTACGGCAAATCCCTCATGGGAATCGTCCGTTCATCTTTCCTCATCGATTAGGCTGGCAGAATCTTGGCCGCGTGGTATAAGATCAAACCGGAAAACACCGTTCCGGAGGCCAAGAAGGTTTTGGGCAAGCGCGAATAATCAGCCAATAGCCAACTTTTTCAGTGATGCTCAGCTTAGTTGACAAAAGGAGGATCGCATGAACCTGCCACAATACATTACGACCGAGGAAGTGCAGAGGGTGTGCCGTCAACTCGGGATTAGAGACTGGACAGAACTGAAAGAGGCCACCGTCACTGTTGAAGAGGCACAGGTCATACGAAATGCTGTCGGAGCCGAAGCGACTCAAATCACTGTTGATGAATTTCGCTGTGGATTGGAAGTCGAGCTTGAGCATGGACTGCAGTTCCCGGATGCAAATGTGACGAACAATCATCCACTCCTGACGGGAAAAATCGTGCTGGCCCATCTCAAAGAAACCCTTGACTACTACTCGAGGCTTGATGTGGCCGAACTGGAGGGTGACATGCTAAAGGCGCTCACCCAGGGTGACTTGGGCAAGCTCGCGGAAAAGTACCGAAAACTGATTCACGCCCGTGTAGCATTGAGTTCGAGTGAGGCTGTTCGCCTGTAGTATGTCGTTGATAGAAGTGGCTCGAACGCAATGTTGCTGAGCGAGAAACGGGCCTCGATGCCGAGCGGATCTCATGGCATTTGGGCACGCTACTCCTACGGCCACACAACGAGGCTTAGGAAGCTGTGACAGAAGCAATAGGGACCGAGACTCAAATCAGGAATCTTTTGGCCTCCCAAAAATTTGCCGTCCTTTCAACTCAAGAACAGGCTTATCCGTATCTAAGCATGGTAGCGTTTACTGAAACCAGCGATCTTCGATCAATCCTTTTTGCGACAACAAGGGGCACGCGGAAGTACGGGAACATTTCTTTCAGGTCCGGTGTGGCGTTACTCGTTGACAATCGGTCTAACGAGGTAGCGGACATCAGCGATGCGATGGCTGTGACGGCCATCGGGACCGCACGCGAAGTCTCGGAATCGGGCAGGGAAACGTTGGATAGGGTCTATCTCGAAAAACAACCTCATATGAAGGAGTTCTTATCCTCCCCTTCGACTGCCCTGATCAAGGTGGATGTGGAGTCCTACATCGTCGTCAGCCGTTTCCAAAAAGTGGCTACCCTAAACTTCAAACTATGAGCAGGGTTCTCACAAGTCCTACCCGACGTTCCGCACTGTCTGCGCAGGATTGTGCCATTGTCAACAGAAGCTACAGGACCTGCTGTAACGCCAGCTTTGCTGCGAGGTGTCCGCACATTCCATGCACTCCACCGCCAGGAGGCATTGAAGACGAGCAAATGTAAAAGCCCTTAGCAGGAGTGGCATATGCTCTCCACCGGCCCAAAGGGCTGAAGAACAGTTGGCGGAAACTCTGGACACCCCCTGCGATATCTCCGCCGACGTAGTTGGCGTTGTATGCCTCCATGTCGGATGGTGACATGGTGTGTCTGGCCATTATTTGACTCTGGAATCCAGGAGCAAAGCGCTCCACCTGAGCTTCAATTCGTTGAGTCATGTCCGCTGTGCAGCCATTGGGAATATGACAATATGCCCAGGCAGTGTGGAATCCTTCGGGAGCCCGAGTCGAATCGAAAAGGCTCGGTTGTGACAGAAGTACGAACGGCTTTTCGGGAACCGTACCCCGCCACACCCCTAGTTCGGCAGCGGCTACTTCTTCAAAGGCACCGCCGAGGTGGAGAGTCCCTGCCTGTGCGCAACGGGGATCGCTCCACGGAATAGGTCCATTGAGGGCCCAATCCACCTTGAAGGCCCCGGCACCGTAGCGGTGTCCTTGGAGCCGCTCCTGGTAATGGGAGGGAAAGATTGATCCGGCGATGCATGCCAGTTGTTTCGGAGTGACGTCGAAAAGAACAGCCCGTGCTTTAGGCAGATCAGACAGAGATGACACCGGGACTCCAACTCTGATTACTCCACGAAGCGACACGAGGTACGAGGCAAGCGCATCTGCAATTGCCTGGGAACCCCCTCGGGCAATGGGCCATCCGACGGCATGCCCGGACATACAGAGCACAAGTCCAAAACCAGCGCTTGACAGGTGCTGAAGAGGGAAGATCGCGTGAGCCGAATTGCCTGCAAAAAGAGCTCGAGCTTTGTCCCCTCGGAACCAGGACCGAGCCAAGCCAACTGCGGACCGCATAGCCCGAAGGCCAAAGCGAAGAAATGGTAAAGGCCTCTGGGGGACGCCAAGAGGTTTCAAGAGGTCCGGGACGATCTTGTCCCAGTCTCGAACAAGAGGTCCCATGAGTCGATGATAACGATCAGAATCTTGACTGAGGCCTTTTGCCGTTGCTTCCAGCGATCTTTCGAGGAGCACGGCAGGTTTGTCGTCCAGGGGGTGGGCCAGGGGCACCGGCGGATGGATCCATTCCAGCCCATGGGATCCAAGTTCTAGTGAGCGGAAGAACGGTGAGGTGAGCGCGAGAGGATGAATAGCCGAGCACACGTCATGGCGAAAATCGGGAAGAGTAAGCTCTTCCGTCCGGGTTCCACCGCCGATAGTGTCTTTGGCTTCGAGGAGAAGAACTGACCGCCCTGCCTGCGCGATAGTTATCGCCGCGGCCAAGCCGTTGGGGCCAGAACCCACAACCACGGCATCGTACTCTGATCCTTGCAGCATTCAGTTTGCCTCCCGATTGGTCTCCTAGCTCAACCTGAACCATCGTTTGGGCTCGTGGATCAGGGTCCTGATCTGGGCATTGTAGTACACATTTCCGATTTGGGACCACTGCAGGCTTGTATCCATACATTCTTCCTCAAAGGTAATGTCGGCAGGAACTCCAAGGTGAAGGGCAAGCGAGGTGAGCAAATGGGTCCATATTCTCGTTTGGATCCGGGACCCCACCAACCGAAACGCAGCTTCGTAGATGGGGTCGCTAGCCCTGGCCAAGCCAAATACCAGTACGATCGTGCCCGTGCTGCTTTCATGCCCGGAGAAACTGACAAATCCGCATTCGGGATGTCCTTGCGGCGTATTGAACGTAAACGAACGCTCGTCGGCATAGAGGATCATTACCCCCGTAGAGACGGGGCCGCCAGGAGTCGAGGAATCGATGAGGACTAACTCACCGGGCCGTATACCTCCAGGAGAAGGGTAGAAGCGGTTGAAGGAGGGCTGGAAACCTGCAAAGTTTTCTTTGAGCTCTTGAATCGCATGTTCAGGCCTTATAGTAGGATCTCCGATATGAAGTCGAAACATCTTCTGGCACAGCTGGCCGAACCCGTTGACCGGACCAACGGCACGAAGACCATTTACGTTAAGATTTCTTGCTGCTTTGGGCATAACGGGCACAATCAACTCAGAAACAGGCTTGGCCCAGTTCGCAAAATTCACCAACAGGCAAGGCAGCTCCTCGGTCTCGACAGACGAGCGACCTGGAGGAATGCCGGCAGCGTAGAGCGCCTCGACTTCACCCGTGTGAATGTGAATTACCTGATCAAGCTCCGTAACCCTGAAAATCTGCCGAAGATTCTGGTTAACTCCAAACGCTGAAAGGCGCTGCCCCTTTGCCTTGGCTCGTGCAGAAAGCTTCACCAGCATGCTTGCCCCCAGGCCGTTGATGCTGCGAACGCGAGCAAAGTTGAGAATAAAGCTCTTGGGATCATTAACCCCAAACCATGCACATGCAGCCATCACCGGTCGTTCATCGTGGTCCAAGAGGTTTTCGGGAAGATCAATAATGCAAGACCTGTTTTTAAGATAGGCTTTCATTTCGATTTGTTCAGGAGGCTTGCCCTCAGCCTCTATGATCACATTCATCCTAGCCGAGCTGTTTGGTGATTCTGCGGGATGCGCTTCTGACAAGCGGTCTCTTGCAAGGTTAAGCTTGTTCCGCGTTCCGAGAAAGACACGGAGCGCTGTCCTGACGAAAAAACTGCTTCCCATATTATCCAGAAATGCGAGTTGGCTCGCTCGGCCTAGAAGCGCCTGAGCGTAAGTGGGGTAAGCATGAGTTACAAGCTTGAGCTTCTGCAGCGGCTTTTTCAATGCTTTGATCACTTGAGCCTCGTGGATGACTTCCGCCGCTGCTTCGCCCAAGATGTGGACTCCGATGAGCCGCCCACGGCCATCGCAAAGGAATTTAGCCAAGCCTGTTGTCGTTCCGTCTATGAGTGCCCGACGCATCGTTCGATAATCAAACCGGTACACTCTCAGCTTGTGCCCCAAGTTTGCGTGCGCTTGGGCTTCCGTGAGACCGAGAAAAGCCAGAGTAGGCTCTGTGAATATCACGTACAAACTGTTTCGGTAATTGACCTTTCGTTTCATAGGCAGAATGGCGTTTGTTGCCGCGACGATTCCTTGATACTCGGCGGTCGAGGCCAACTGGTCAGGACCGACGATGTCTCCACAAGCATAGATATTGGAAGCTGATGTCCGAAGAGTCGCGTCTGCGATAACGCCCTTTTGAGTGCAGTTTACTCCCGCCCTGTCGAGGGCCAGTCCCTCCAGATCCGGTTTCCTCCCAAGCGCTAGCAGCACCCGATCTGCCTCGATCTCCGCGATTTTCCCATCTCCTTCCTCATAGGCCAGGACAACCTTGCCTCGGTGGTTACGCAGACTTGTCGCTCTGGTCCCGGGCATTAGGCGGATTCCGTCAGCTTGCAGGGCCCGAGTCAAGTGACTGACCAGCTCACGATCTGCTCCGGGCAGCAGTCTTGGCCCCATTTCAACTACGACGGTTTGCACGCCAAGTCGCCCGAAGGCTGATCCATACTCAAGACCATCTACGCCCCCTCCTAGGATTATAAGCGACTTGGGAAGGTCATCTAGGTCGTACAGCGTCTCGTTCGTCAGGAAATCGATGTCGTTGATCCCAGAAATCTGGGGAATGAGGGGACGGGTTCCTGCGGATAAGATGAAGATGGATGCTGAGAAGGTTCGACCGTTCACTTCCACATGGTGGCGATCCACGAACGTCGCGGACCCGGAAAGCATCGCAATTCCAACGTCTTCAAAAGTCTCTGGAACGTCCTTCTCATAAGCTTTCTCCACGACTGACCTTATGTGAGCCATCACGCAACGGCCATCGATGGACGTTGCTTCGTCTGATAGCAAGCCAAGAGAGACCAGCCGCGAAATCTCACGGTTGCTATGGCCAAGCCGAATGAGAGTCTTGCTTGGAACGCAGGTGAAATTGGTGCAGTTGCCGCCTACTCTCCTTTTCTCAACTACCGCAACCCGTTTGCCCAGACCATTGGCGGTGACTGCGGACACCATTCCTGCTATGCCAGCGCCTATAACAATTACGTCGTAATCGTAGAATTGTGCCATGCAGCCCCCCAACTCTTTCACTAGAGCCTCTCGAACAGTCTGTGACCCCAGACTCCCAAACCCGACGCCTGAAAAAGGTCCAAACAAGGTATTGATCTCCATCGTCTCGTCATGAACTACCACTGCCGACAAGCGGTAAGACCTTGTCTATGGTGAAGAACACGACGTGGCGAGATAGTTGTTCCGTAAACATCGAATAGTCACATCGCCGGCAGATGCTGGCTACCAATTCGTCGTTGGTCTCCT
>DATJPW010000280.1:0-8869 GCA_035506215.1 Desulfomonilaceae bacterium | reverse complement strand
ACCTTCAGACCACACAGCTCACTGAACTATCGACCGCCAGCTCCAGAGGCCATACTTACAACCTGGATCGTGGGTACTTCGCCTGGTGATCCTTTCCCTCTCCAAGGAGGTCAACATACTATACCTCTAACTTAACAAGTGGTACATAATCTGGGGGCAGGGCAGTATCAGCGCATAGGGTTACGATTGGGGTGACGAAGGCACAGATCAAGTTTGCTGATATCGACGCTAGGGACTTATCTAAGGATTTCCGTGAGGCCGGATTGCTCCCAAGAGGTAAGGGAAAAGTTATCACCACAAGGAATCGTCGGTCGTGCAGCGCAGAATCACTACGGCGAACGCCAAAAGAAGGGGACCAAATGTTGGCATTGGCTCCCAGGATGTGCAGTCATTCTCCCGATATTTCGACTCGTACAATTGTGGATCGTGCCGTTCACCATCCCCTCGACTCACGCCGAAAGCATCGTGCAGCCATAGAAGTCAGAAACTCAGAGGATGGACCCTCAAAGGAGCGAGAAGAGTGGAAACGTCTCTGAAAAAGATCAAGAAACGGATGTCAAATTCATTCAAAGACATGCTGAAGGCCATGGATGATGGCCGGCTGCCGCGGGTGGATTTGGTTGCTAGCTGGTGCGAGGATGGAGACCTAATGGTGACCCTGCTAGAACGCGGCGAAGAGCATTTTCACTCATTCCGAGGCAAGTGCAGCGAACTCCTGGAAGCCGTGGAACAAGGGCACCTCGGTGCTGCAAGGGCGGCCGCTGAGGCCCTGAATCGGATGCGAAAGGAATGTCACTCTCGTTACAAGTGATGATCTCGAAAGCCCAGTGATAGTCCACAACCTATTTTTTCCAGAGTTCGGCATAGAACTCAGGAAAATGAAGTGAGGTCATGCGCATCCTCTAAAAAGACCAGGAGAAGGAAGCCATCCACTAGAGAGTTGTATCTTGGTTGGCCTCCTAGTTGCCTCCGGGGCAAGGAGATCGAATGGCAAAATTCTGTGGGATAAATCATCTGGCTATGGCTACCGGCGATATGGATAAGACGATCCGATTCTGGAGAGACCTTCTGGGGATGCGGCTCGTAGCAGGTTTGGGAAGGCCAGGATATAGGCACTACTTCCTTGAAATTTCCGACACGGATCTGCTGGCGTTTTTCGAGTGGCCCGGAGTCGAACCGATGACGGAGAAAGATCATGGTGCTCCAGTCTTAGGACCGTTCGGATTCGACCACGTTTCCTTTGGGGTAACGACCGAAGAAGATCTCTGGGAACTCAAGGACAAGCTGGAAACCGCTGGTTTCTGGGTATCGGAAGTGGTGGACCACGGTTTCATCCATTCAATATATACGTTCGACCCAAACAACATTCCAGTAGAGTTCAGTCATGGTATCAGGGGGGACGAGATCCGAAAGAACCCGATAATGGGTGACAGCAACCCCTCGGAAACTGCCCGGGAAGGGGCTGAGCCCAGATCTGAGAAATGGCCCCGGGTCGAGAATCCTACTCCGACACAAGAACGCAAAGTCTATCCGGGTGCTGGTAGCGAATTGTTTCACGGCATGAAGAAAGAGTCTGAGTGAAAAGCGGAAGAGAGAGGAATCCCGGTTTTAGCCGTAGTATAGTTTCGGACATAAGCTCAATTGGGCAGATGATATAGAACCTTCCCAAGGCCCATTACCCACGTGACAAATCCATCGTTTTCCATAGGAGCGTTGCCTTTCTTTTTTTGATCAGGTCGATCCCTCGATGAAATCCCTCTAACCCTGAAATATAACATGATCTTGAGAGATATGATTACGGCCCGCGTAGCGTGTCCACAATGTTGGCAAAACGGCCATACTTTTCCCTTCTCCACTTCAAAAAGTCCTGTAGAACGCGAATGGCTAAGCCTGTGACGATTTCTCCGCAAGCGAAATCACGGAATGTCTATCCTCCTGGAACGCAAGATTACCGGAAGGAACGACTCCCGAATCCAAAAGTCAGTAGCCGCATCATAAGGATAGAGATATTTATCTTCGCATTGGCCACAGCTAGTGAAGTGAAAATGGCTGTCGAAGAAACAAATAATTAAAAGGAGGGAACCCCATGAACCCCGAACAAATGGCGGACTGGGCCTGGTCCCATGCGTGTGAGAAGTGCCAGACTGAAGGTGATTGCGAGATCGAAGAGTGCCTGAACGCGCAGGAAGTGTCAGATTTTCTCAAACGAGTGGCTCGATTCGAAGGCAGAGATAACTCCGGGAATGCGGTGCGGGGCTGGTTCGTTCCTGATCAGGTGTAGGTGGTGTGCCGACTTCACATTAGGGCTGTCCGACTTCAACTGTGCAGGTATCTCTGAACCACAGACCCTCAGCCTCGCGGAATCTATCCTTCAGGAACTCCGCCTAGTCTTGGTCAATCTATCGAATCACGGCTCCATCGGTTGTTTTTTTTAACGGATCGCACGATTTCTTGAATCAAAATCTGATCTGCTGCATCTACATCAGCGAAATAGAATTCAGATGAAGGTGAAGGGTGCACAACGCGTGCCCGTAGAAGATGTGCCCGTTGCAGCAATGGTGCCCCGGCTCAATTCGGGTCGCTATAGCAACTCTGAATGGGAAGACAGGTCTGCGGCAGATGAGAGAAGGTGAATATTCCATAAATAAGGAGCCCGAGCGATAGACCCGGAAACATATTGTGTGAATTTCTCGGCAGAGCTGGCAGGCTGGCGAGCCAAGTTCAAAGGAGTTGCCAAAAAATTCGACGCGTCATCATGCGCCGACAAATCGCCAGTTCTACCTTACGTTAACGATCTGCACCTGGTCCGGGAGGAATTCGAGGACAGAATCCAGCGTCTTAGGTCAGTATGCCCGACGGATTGGGAGCCGGACAAGAAAAAGTTTGAAGGCAGGTATTCCGATTGAAGAGTAGATGGGAAAACATTTGGCACAATGCGTCTCTCGGTGATTTTGGCGCATATACAAAGGCGAGCATGAAGGAGGTGCCATGCTACGCTTTGAATATGAAATCAGCACACATCTAGGAAATGCATTTACCAAGCTGGCATATATTTGCTCTCAGGCGGGGGAGTGTTCGTTGGAGGAGGTGCCGGGAGAGGAACCACAAATTCTTGTGGACCTTATGAATGAACGAGGTCTTCAAGGATGGGAGCTTATTCAGCTTGTTTCCGGCAAGCAAGGACTAATGGCCTTCTGGAAGCGCAGACTCATTTCAGGAGGGATTGCGTAGTAACGGGGCGGGTCATTCAATCAGCGTAAGTGAAAATGGTGTGCTTGGTAGTTCGGAGCCTGCTTTTATGGTCATCGGATAGACTCAACAGTTGCTGAAGGGGGAGGTAAACTCCAGTCGAAACCTTATTTCAACAAAGAGTAGGTACGAGATCATGTTCAATCTCATTCCTTGGAGCCGGATAGAAGAAGAAATGGTTTCCGGCAGATTTGCGGACCTCCGCCGCGAATTTGATGCGCTAACAAGTCAATTCTTTGGCGCAGTTCCATCGGAGCTGCCTGGAAGGGTATTGGATCGAACCTTCTCACCGGCAATTGACCTGTGTGAAACGGAGCATGAATTTCTCGTCAGGGCTGACCTCCCTGGCATCGACCAGAAGGACGTCAAGGTTGAACTAGGCGATGGAGTTCTGACCATCCAGGGTGAGAAGAAAGAAGAGAAAAATGATGGCGGAGCGAGCTATTGCACAGTGGAAAGGTCCTTCGGAGTATTCTCACGCTCTTTCGTTTTGGCTTATGAAATCGCCGAAGACAAAATCGAGGCAAAGTATAAAGATGGGGTTCTTTCCTTGAGACTCCCGAAGGCCAATTCCGGTAAGAAGAAACTCATCAAGATCGCGGTCCCATCATAATAACGAAAACAGTGCCGCTCATGGTACAAGAGAGCCAGGAGTCGGTCACCTATCAGCTGGAAATGCTGGCCCAGACATACCATCCTTATATTTCCTGCTCTACACACTAAATTTTCGCGAGATAGAGTTGGGCGAGAAAACAATCGTAGGCGCGGCCACGTAAACCAGGTCACGTGTGGACTTTCTTCAGTGAGGATGCCGTCCTTGTGGTGATCAATATGTATAGTTCACTGCGCCGATCTTTAATTGAGAGCCTCCAGTTCAATTCCAGATTTTAAACGACCCTCCTGGGTTCATTCCGATTGACCTCCGATTTTTGCCAACAATCAGAGATCCGCTTCACAATTAGGTCTTGTCAGCCCTAAGCATAATTGCAGGGGCGTTCCTTCTGATAACCTCGCATTCCGGGACAACGGACCTCCCGTCCTTTTCGCTGCTGAGAAATGTGGCAAAACCCTCAGTTGGCTGAAACGAGTTGAATCCAATTTCGCTCAGGGGCATCCAAGTGGATGGACAACGAAAAGGTAAAGTTTCGGGAGGTGTGAATGTGGGCACGTTTGTCGATTCTGACGAACTGAGAATCTATCTCTCCCAAATAGAAAAATACCCGATCCTGAATAGAGAGGAAGAATCGCGACTCGCCGCATTAGTTCGGGATAAGAAAGACATGAATGCGGCCGAAAAACTTATCACCTCAAACTTGAGGTTCGTGACAAAGGTCGCTCAGGGTTATCGAAAGTATGGTTCCAGATTAACGGACCTGATTCAGGAGGGAAATATCGGCCTAATGAGGGCTGTTGAAAGATTCGACCCCGACAAGGGGTATCGGTTGATAACCTATGCGATCTGGTGGATCAAAGCGTATATCCAAAATTACATTATCCGTTCCTGGTCTCTGGTGAAGATCGGCAGAACCCAGGCTCAACGCAAATTGTTCTACAGGGCAGCGGACCTACCGCTGCCGATTGATCCAGAGGATCATTTGGCAAACGTGGCGGGACTTGCGGAACGGATAAAGGTAACCGAAGACGAAGTAATCCACATGTCTGCGCGACTCAAGGTGCGCGACTTGTCGCTCGATGACTTGGTCGCCGATCATTCCAGGGATACCTTCGTGGACACACTCAGGGATGATTCCCCTGACCAGGGACAATTGCTTGCCCAATTCCAGGAGCAGCAGGATCTGAAAATTTGGGCAGATCTTGCTCTTAAGAGGCTGAATCATAGAGAAAAACACATCGTTGAGCAGCATATTCTTTCTGACGACCCGGTCACACTTAAGAACCTTGGTAGACATTTCGGCCTCACTAGTGAGAGGGTGCGCCAGATTGAGAGGACAGCCCTGGAAAAATTAAGGGGTGATTATTCAAGGCGACAGTGGATTGCAGTTTGAGAAGTAGAATGGCGGACGCACAGTGAAGGAATGAAGTGTCAGGTTTGCATCAATTCCATTGCACGAACACTGGTCGCCGTAAAAGGGGTGGAGAACCAGTGGTTGACTTGAAAAAGGGCGAAGTCAATTTCGAGGCAGACGGACGTACAGACCCTAATGACCTCAAGACAGCCGCAGACAGGCTGGCTACGGGCGTGGTTAGCCGACTTTCACTTTAAGGGAAATGGGCCGAGCCGCCGCAGGTCCTGTGACTTGTTACCATGAGTTCTTTCTCGGAGAGGCAATGCCTGAGGCAATCGAAAAAATTGTAAACAAGATCAAGGTCTGGAGATCTCGTGCACGGACCCACAAGACTTGGGTATCCCGAGTCTCGCATTTCAAGTATGCCAGCTTTGAGGGCTTATTCACATCCTACATGGAGCTTCTGAACATAATTGCCGACATGGAAGCCAAGCTCCGTGGGCAGGACATCTTTGGCATGTCATATGTGAGATCCCGGTCCAACCGCGCGGTTTTCCACAGCCTCCGCATGATCAAACGTTTGGATGATCTGTCAGGCCACAGGCATGTCGCCCTCTTTCACGTGCTGGAACAGATCAACAAGGCCATCCAACAGGAACTGAGCAAGAGAAAGGAATTGTCGGTTTGCGAGTGGGTGCTGCCTTATTCCAGCATCACCAGAGATATGGTGGATTGGGTCGGTAGGAAAAATGCGAATCTTGGTGAGTTAGCCAAGAAAGCCGGCCTGACCATCCCCGAAGGGTTTGCTGTCACCACATGCGCATATGAATTTTTTCTCGAACAGAACGCCCTAGGCGATGAGATAAGACGGATGCAAACAAACCTCGACCCTCATGACATGAAGACGGTTCATAAGACCGGCGAAAAGATCCAAGGGCTTATTATGTCCGCGCGGGTCCCCGAGGAACTTGAAGAAGCCATCCTTTGGGCGTACGACGAGATGGTGGTTAAGGTGAGTCAAATAGGAGGGGAACTAAAACCGATGCCGTCAGTTGTCCTCCGTAGCTTCCCCATGAGCGCAGACGACGAGCATTCTGACTCAGATCAATACGTGTCCATCTTCAATGTACAGCGAGACCGCATCGTTCAAAGTTACAAAAGCATACTGGCTCGCCTTTACACCCCTCAGGCCATTTCCTATCGGCTGAATAAAGGGATTCGGGATGAAGATCTTGACATGACCGTCGGATGCATCGAGATGGTTCAACCTGTTTGTAGCGGCGTGGTTTATTCATGGAATGCCTCCGACTTGTCGTCGGACACTATCCTGATTAACGCCTCATGGGATCTGGGACCCGGTGCAACTGACGACATGGTCAGGCCGGACAGCTACGTGGTTGCCAAAGACCGTGACCTGAAGATACTCAGGACCACATGCTCCCATAAATCGCTTCAATCAGGCCCCGATGTGGGAGGAGGTCTCACCGAGAATCCGGTGCGTGCAGGTAAGCAGAACTCGCCGTGTCTTTCTCCGGAACACGTCAAGACCTTGGCCGGCTACGCCACAGCGCTGGAAAAACGCTACGAGTATCCTCAGGCAATCGAGTGGGCCCTCGATTCCTTTGGACGCTTGCTCGTGCTACAAACACGGCCATTGCTCCTGGAGGCGTTGGAAAAGGAACGTCTTAAGAGGTTTTTGCCGGTCGAGGGGCACTCTGTCCTGATCGAGGCTGGTGTGGTGGCCTTTCAAGGGGTAGGCTCGGGACCCGCCTATCACGTGGGCTCCGACGAGGAGCTCGCTCATTTTCCTGCGGGTGCTGTGCTTATTGCCAAGCATTCGTCACCGAAGTTTGTCGTAGCAATGCAAAAGGCCCAGGCTATAGTGACCGAAACCGGGAGCGTAACTGGCCACATGGCTTCTCTCGCGAAGGAATTCGGTGTCCCGACCGTGCTCAATGCAAGAAATGCCTCAACAGTGATCCCACAAGGTATGGAAGTCACTGTAGATGCATATTCGGGGACGGTGTATCAGGGACCCGTGTCGGAGTTGATGCATTTGCAAAAGAGCAGAGCATCGGTCATGAAAGATACGCTCGTGTGGCAGACTTTGAGGCGAGTAGCCGATTGGATCGTGCCTCTGCACCTCGTGGAACCCAAGGCGGTCTCTTTTTCACCAAAGTCCTGCAAAACTCTTCATGACATCATGTGGTTAGCGCATGAACTCTCCTACAAAGAGATGTTCAGAATTAACGACATCGTTTCCGACATCAAGGGCGCCGGCGCCGTGAGGCTGAAAGCACCAATCCGTCTTGACCTCCACATCATCGATTTGGGAGGG
This sequence comes from Desulfomonilaceae bacterium, assembly GCA_035506215.1. Classification (GTDB taxonomy): domain Bacteria; phylum Desulfobacterota; class Desulfomonilia; order Desulfomonilales; family Desulfomonilaceae; genus DATJPW01. The sequence continues at coordinate 1,315 of DATJPW010000280.1, read as the reverse complement.
GGCCTAACAGGAACAAGTACTCACACACCGCAGGTAAAAGTGGATCAGGTAACCTCGATCCCCTTCAAGGCGGTCCTCACCGGAATGATGCATGAAGACTTGCTTAAACAAGGCCCCAGACCGGTTAACGTGGAGGGCTTCTTGTCGGTAATGAGAGGGCAGATGCTGGCGCCTACTCACGCGGAGGATCGTTTTGGGGCGCGAAGTTATGCCCTCGTTTCGGACGAGTATCTTAATTTCAGTTCAAGAATCGGGTACCACTACAGCTTTCTAGTTGCCCACGCTGGGCAAGCTGCCGACAAGAACTATATTGCCTTCACGTTCAAGGGAGGAGCGACCAACGATGTCCGAAGGAGTAGGCGAACTCGGGCTATTGCCGCGATTTTACAGGCCTTCGACTTCTCAGTTGAGGTTCGAGAAGATCGACTTGACGCCTATTTCAATAAACATGGGCTTCCGTTGATTGAAGCGAGGTTGGACATGGTCGGCCGTCTCCTGCAGTTCACTCGGCAGGCGGACATTTTGATGCAATGCGAAGATGCCGTCGAGGTTCTTCGCAAGAGCTTTCTGAAAAAGAATTACGACCTGGATGGTCAACTTCTCTGTCCGGTGTCGGACTCGTCTCGTGATTAGTCTGCTATGCAGCAATTAATCCTTCGCCGGGTGTAACGTTCACGGCATATAGGCAGTGAACTTGGTGGTGTGACCGGCCACCTTGCCAGGAACAGCACAGTCATCTAAAGACAGGATTTTATGGGAATTGTGAGAGGGAAGTTGTCTTCTAAGCCTCAACATAGAGGATTTGTGACCGCCCAGCTGCCTTTCCCCCGCTTTCCCCAGGTTTTGCCGAAATTTCTAGTAATTTTGGGTCACGTTGAGGGACGTTAAGGGTGCTGGATTTCGGGAAGTTAGGAAAACTAGCTGATATTACAGATAGTTGCTCCGCCTCTCACGGCCGAGACAGGGGTTCGATTCCTCTTCGGACCGCCATATCCGAGAGCCGTATATATGATTGCCACCGCTCATTTTCCCCCGAGAGGTTTCCGCCAGTTTTTTCTGCCACCTTTTGAGAAAGTGTCCAGGAGACATCAGGAGCACAGTTGACGACCGCCAATTAGGCATTCAGGGATGTGTCGATATATTGTATCGCGATTGGTCATGGCGTTCTTGCCTCTCAACATCCGGCGAATGATCTTGGCGCCAACCTTGCTGATCGGTCAAGACGGTTTCAAAGTCTCTACGCAAAGCATGAGTCATTTCTTGTTTGAACAGACTACGGTGTGCACTATATCTAAGGGTAGCAAAAGGAAACAGG
>DATJPW010000279.1:0-36243 GCA_035506215.1 Desulfomonilaceae bacterium | reverse complement strand
AACCCTGAGAGGCAGGGACTTATTCGAGAGTAAAACCAGGGCAATCGAAAATTGTCGGCAAATGGAGCTGGGAGTGGTCCTGGTGCCGACTCTCGTGCCACAAGTCAACCTTCAAAACGTAGGAGAGATCATATCTTTTGCCATAGAGAACCTCCCAACGGTCCGTGGGGTCCATTTTCAGCCCGTCGCTTACATGGGCCGACATCCGCAAATCCCGACCAACAAAGATCGGCTCACGTTGCCGGACGTCATGCGTGCCATCGAGTTTCACAGTAAGGGCCTGATCAGGATCGAGAACTTCTTGCCATCCGGATGTGAGAATGCCCGTTGTTCGTTTCACGGGAGTTTTGTCGTCATGTCCGACGGACAAGTGAAGGCCTTGACGGTCCGCCGCGATGAACGATGCTCCTGCAGCATCGAAAGGGCCGAAACGGGGGCGGCAAGAACTCGACGATGTGTCGCTCAACAGTGGTCTGCGCGGGATGCTTCTCCTTACGTGCCCGCGCATGGCGAATTGTCCTTGGGACAGTGGGACGTGCTCTTAGAGCGGGCTCGCACCCACAGGCTGTCCATATCGGCGATGGCGTTTCAGGACGCTTGGAACTTGGACCTGGAGCGACTTAGGGACTGCTGTATCCACGTGATGGCGCGGGACGGCAAGGTTGTGCCATTCTGCGCGTTCAATTTAACCAGCATAGATGGGCGCACGCTTTACAGAAGAAATTAACTGCACCCGCAAAAGACGCCTCTGGAAAGATGGATGTCCGAGAAGATCTTCGGGCTTCCCGGGCACTGAAAACTGGACTAAAACCGGATCTGCCAAGCGAACCATCCTGCAAAGGCATTTGAAAGACGTGGGTATGAGTCGATCTACGTTCAGGCCCTGCCCAGAATTTCTCTCGCAATTGTAAGCTTCTCGATTTCTTTTGTTCCCTCATATATTTCCACGATCTTGGCGTCCCGGTAAAAGCGTAGGGGCGGTTCACGAACCGGCCCCACAAAATAATGCATTATTCTTTTCTTCCATTGAGGTTTTGCAACCGCTTGGAGGCAGTTCATAACACAGTAGCAGTAGATCGATTTTCATTTCTTCCATCGGCATAGATGCGCTATCATCCTGGTAGAGTTTGCCTAGCTTTTGTTTTGGGCCGCAGAAGTATTCTTGCTTGCAAAGTATGGGAACGTAATGAGCGGAAGTGATACGAGAAGTGAAGCAGTGCAAGGAGAGACAAATAGGACAGGCAGCAGCCCTTTTCATGCCGGCTGTTACTGCAGATCGCATTGTGGCAGGCGGCTGTCTCAACGCAGAGTTTTGACAAACCAGGAGGTCCGCATGAAGATGAGGAGCTTTGGAGTATCGATGTGCTTCATAGGCGGGCTGGCCATCTTGAGCCTTCTGTTCCCACAAGCAGCGCCCATTGCCGACGGGTCCTTGAACTCGGCATTGACTGGTGGTCTAAACAAGGGAACGGAGTCCGCGGCAGCGCAGCTCTTGCCTGCGACGGTCTACACTGCGAAGAAGATCGTGACCATGGAGCGCAGTAACCCGGACGCTACTGCGGTGGCTGTGGCAGGCAAGCGCATTCTGGCTGTCGGCTCGCTCGAAGAGGTGGAGGCGGCTCTAGGCAACCGTCAGTTCGCCGTGAACGATACATTTCAATCCAAGTTCCTGCTTCCGGGATTGATCGATCAGCACCTTCATCCGATCCTCGGCTCTCTTACTCTCGCCACTGAAGTGATCGCGAACGAGGACTGGGTCCTACCTGATCGCACGTTCAAGGCAGCAAACGGGCCCGGTCAGTATATGGCCCGCCTAAAGGCGGCTGATGGAGCAATGAAGGACAAGAACGAGTGGTTGTTCTCATGGGGCTACCAATCGCTCTGGCACGGCAAACTAGATAGGAAGACGTTAGATTCCGTAAGTGTCACTCGGCCCATTGCCGTGTGGCAGCGATCGTGCCACGAGTTCTTCCTCAATACTGCAGCCATTAAAGCACTCGGACTCACCGAGGACGCGATGAAGGGCAAGGGCCGCGCCAGCGAGATGATGAACTGGGACGAGGGGCACTGGTGGGAGACAGGGCTGAATCTTATCTTGGAGCCCCTTCTCAAAGTGTTTGCGACACCGGACCGCATGACGTTCGGGCTGAAGCAGATGACTGCGTATCTCCACCAAAATGGCGTGACAGCCTATATGGAGCCGGGAGCACTTTTCACGCCCGATATCTGGAGACTTTACCAGCAAATACTGGGATCCGACGATACGCCTTTCTACAGCTATTTCGTGGTAGACGCGCGCACCCAGGTGGATTCCGGTCTCGGACTGGCCGAGTCGCTTGCTGCAACAGAGAAGCAAATCGCCATGGCGCCTCAGGGCAAAGTGTCATTTTTCCCAAAGCAGATCAAGCTCTTTGCCGACGGCGCGATCATTTCTCAGCTTATGCAGATGAAGGACGGCTACACCGATGGTCATCACGGAGAGTGGATGATGACACCGGAGAACCTCAATCAACGGGCGCAGCTCTACTGGGACGCGGGATATCAGCTCCATATCCATGTGAACGGGGACCTGGGTCTCGAAATCGTGCTCGACATGCTTGAGCGTCGGATGCGTGAGAACCCGCGCGCCGGCCACCGCTCGGTCATCGTCCACTTTGCCACCTCCACGGAAGAGCAAATCGCACGCATCGCCCGGCTCGGTGCTATTGTCAGCGCGAACCCCTATTACACTGTGGGTTTTGCGGACAAATTCAGCGAGTTCGGTTTGGGGCCGCAGCGTGCAGACGCGATGGTGCGGTCCGCATCGGTTCTGAAGCGTCACATACCTTTATCGTTCCATTCAGACCTGCCGATGGGACCGAGCGCACCGCTACATTTCGTGTGGTGTGCCGTCAATCGGGTCACACCCTCCGGCCGAACGGCCTGCGCTGAGGAACGTATCGGCGTGGAGGACGCTCTTCGCGCCGTCACTATCGAGGCGGCTTACTCATGGCAGAAAGAGAACGAGCTCGGCAGTATTTGCCCTGGCAAGATAGCCAACTTCACGGTGCTCGATCAGGATCCTTATGCCGTTGAGCCGATGAAGCTGAATGACATCCCGATCTGGGGAACGGTGTTCGAAGGGAGAATCTTCCCGATCCCTGCCAAGGCCCGCAAGTCTGCCGGCGCGATGAGAGGACCTTCGGTCGGACCTAGCCCGCTACCAGCGGGCCACGAAGACGCGGAACACCTTGACATCGGCGACCTGTTAGGACTGGACCGGCAGTTGGCTAGGAAGCTCAAATCCCGCATGGGGATTCCATCCGCTGGGAGTTGCCCGTGTGGTGTAGCACGGCAGGTGACCAGCGCCCTATTTGCCAACTGGAAAGAGCAGCAGAAGTGATGATGTGACACGTGACATGGCGATCCACATAGAGCCTGTTAATGCGCGGCTCCTGTTTTACGGTTCGCCCGGCTTGAATGGCGGCTCCTTGTCCGGTGGGACGCTTTGCTCTGACATTGCCATCAACATGGCGAGCGTCACGTAGGTTCCAGTGACGGCTGTGAGGTCCACAACCTGCTGCTCGCCAAGAAGGGACTTGGCACGGTTAAATGTTTCGTCAGAGACCTTATGCTGTGTGGAGAGTTCCATAACAAAATCGTAGACTACGGCCTCGTCTGGTTTCATGTTCGCCGGCCTCTTATTAGCCTTGAGATCAGCCACGATTTCCGGAGAAAGCCCCGCCTTGATCGCAAGCGGCGCGTGAGCGAACCATTCGACCTGAGATCGCCACAGGCGACCCGTGATCAGGATAGCAAACTCATTGAGCCGCAGCGGGACCGATGTATTCCACCGGAGGTAATGAAGAAGGTCAAATATGCGTTGGCCGAGCACCGGACTGCGCAACAGTGTATTGTACGGGCCGCCCAGCCCCACACTGGATACCTTCATAATTTGCTCCCCGAGCGGCCTCTGTTGGTCATTCAGTTGGTCAAGCGTTAATTGTGGAAAGCGTGGTGGCTTAGTTGCCGGTGACAAGTCGGTTGCTATTGCACCCCATACCAGCCACACAACCATGGCGGCAGTCAAGGAACATAAAACTGTCCGTCTCATTGTGGTCCCTCCCCATTTTCAAGTTATTAGGCGCCCGACAGCGAGTCGGCTCGAATTCGTTTTACGCAACAACCAAATCAGATGGATCAGTACCTGTCACAGCCGATGAGCGTCTGCCGAACTCATATTGCCCTGAGCATGACTACGATCACAAATCTTCATGAAACAGGAAATGCAGACTCTTTCCACATCCCGAATTCCCCTGATTGCCGGCATAATGCTGATAGGGCGATAGATAAGTCTAGATTCTGAAGCAACCTGGTTGTCCATGTCAAAAGGTTTATCAGACATCTTGGTCTGAAACAAATTCCCAAGTTTCAGCCTATTGGAGAAAATTAGCGAACTTTGAAACCTGGCCAGGCGCGCTGTTCTCATAAGATAGCCTTACGCTTGGCTTCGTCAGTCTTCAAACCCGTTAGGGTCTTCCCGGGTCCCTGGGCATCACCAACACAATCAGTACATCTGGGAATCAGTGTCGCGTGGCATAAATTTTCAACATTGAGCAATGGGAGTGACCTTTTTTGCTGCTCCAGGGCGTCAGATAAGCTATCATTTGTCGGCCAGGGTTGCTGGAGAGGCGGTTCGGAGAGATAGTATCGCGGATACGTGGTCCGCGAAGGCGTTTCTGCAGCTTAGATCAAAATCAGGCGTGTGGAGGATTTTGGCACCGTGGTTCATCGCAATCAACTTCCGGCACATGCAGAGGAGCAGACGTTTCTCGACAACGTTCAAAAGGGTAGGGTCTACAGGGATCAAGTATGATAGAGCTAGAAAAAATTGACCACATTTGCATCGCGGTGAAAGATCGTGCACAGGCCGAAGCACGCTTCAAAGATGTTTTCGGCCTGGAACCTGACGAAAGATATGTGGATCAGAACGAAAAGATTGACGTCGCTCGGTATTATATTGGGGACGTAGGCTTGGAACTGGTGGCTCCAACAACTCAGGACAGTGAGGTTGCCAAGTTTATCAGGCGTCGAGGTGAAGGATTGTTCCTGCTCTCCCTGAAAGTCCCCGACACCGGTAAAACCCTGGACGAGCTCAAGCAAAGACCTGTGGAACTTATAGATCAGGCGCCGCGCACGTGGCAGAAGAGTCGATTCGCATTTCTTCATCCCAAATCCTTGTTCGGAGTACTATTTGAGATAATTGATTGATGTAGAGGTGCGGGTGTGGCCAAGGAGCAGAGTTCAGTTTACAAAGTGATAACGCAAACTTTTCAGAACGGTGAACCTGTTCAGCTAGTCTGCGACGGCAAGGGCAGTTATTTCTTACGCCGGCATTCGATCTGCGGTGAGCAACTGGGCCTCAGTGCTCCTCTACATAGTGACCCGGCGGCCCTGGCAGAGGCCCGTGAATTGTTTCCTGACCATCTCCCATTCGGCGGCCTGCCTGTTGATGCCACATAGCATCCGGAACTTCCCGGCACTTGACGGTGTCGATCCGGCTTTTGGGTAGCGTCACAATAATCGACATAAAGTACGTGTGGCTTTGTGATGATCCAGCCTCTCGCAGCATCACCGCTGCGAAAATTGTTCCTCGTTTTTAATGCCAATCGGTATCATGTGGTTTGCTGGTCATCCGGGGCGTCCGTCAAGAGTTCCTCCAGTCGCTCGAACACAGGCTTATCATCACAGCGTCGGACATTCAGCACGTCCTCAAGTTTAGCCACTTGGTTGATTATCTGTTCGAGGCGCCGCTCCGAGTTTAGGAGCAGCCACATACGACTCTGTTGGCCGCCGCCTAGAGGAAGACACAAGATCCCTTCCAGGTTGCAGGCACGGCGAGAAAAGAGGCCGCAAATATGGTACATGACTCCGGGATGATTGTTGACAATCAATTCCAACACCGCGCGTCCATCACGAGGAATAATGCGGCTGCTTTCAGTCTCACGAGACGGCATGGACACGGGTTTCACCTCCTATCATGGTCTTGTTGGCGGCACCGGGGGGAACCATCGGAAACACGTTTTCGTTTCCACCGATAGCAGCGTGGATAAGACATGGCCCATCATGATGGAGAGCATGGGCGAGCGTTGTAGCGGGTTCTCTGCTGGTGGCCAGGTCAAACGCCTTCATGCCGAAGCCTTCGGCAATCTTGACAAAATCAACCCGTCTCTCATATCGGGATGCAAAGACCCTTTTTCCGTAGAAGAGGCACTGCTGCTGATGCACCAACCCCAGAGAATTATTGTTCATGAGAATGATCTTGACGTTGACGTTCTGATCAACCGCTGTAGCCAATTCTTGGATGTTCATCATCAAGCTTCCATCACCGCTGAAGCAAACCACCCGTCTATCAGGGCAAGCCAGAGCAGCGCCTATGGCCGCAGGGAGGCCAAAACCCATTGTTCCAAGGCCGCCTGAAGTGAGCCATTGGCGAGGCTTTCGGAACGGATACATCTGTGCCGTCCACATCTGATGCTGACCGACGTCCGAAGTGATGATTGTCTCATCGTCCAGCAGCGACGCAGCGTGGAGGATGAGTTCATGGGGATTACGCAGGTTGTCGCCCGCCGGGATGCGCAGCGGATTCCTTGCCTTGAGATCTGAAATGAATTTAAGCCAATCTTGTCGTCGGGTAGCCTGTACCAGTGGCAAGAGGGCTTCCAAGACCTCCCTCACGTCACCTAGAATTCCCACATGGGCTGTTTTGATCTTATCAAGTTCCGCTTGATCGATGTCTATGTGGATGATGTCTGCCGCGGGGCAAAACTCTGCTGCCTTACCGGTTGCACGGTCATCAAAGCGGGCGCCGGCCGCGATCAACAGATCGCATTCCTCCAAAGCCAGGTTTGTATAGCGAGCAGCGTGCATTCCCAGCATGCCTATTGCATAAGGATGATCCATCGGCATGGCGCCCAGCCCCATCAAAGTCATGGTAACCGGGATTGAACATTTGTCGGCCAAACGAGCAACCAAAGGGCTGGCCTCGGACTGGATCACTCCACCGCCGAGATAGAAAATCGGACGGCGGGCTGCGTTAATAAGCTCAGCTGCTCGCATGATATCGGCAGGATCGAAAGCCGGAGGAGGATCGGGCTGAGCCGGTTCCGGCCATGCATCGAATTCCACGAGTTCACATTGAATATCCTTTGGGAGGTCGATCAGCACGGGACCCGGCCGTCCCGAGGCGGCGATACGAAAGGCTTCGGGAATGATGTCGAAGAGTTCGACAGCCGAGCGCACCAGGAAGTTGTGCTTCGTAATGGGAATGCTCAAACCATAGGTATCGACTTCCTGGAAGGCGTCTGTCCCGATCAGGGCCGTCGGCACCTGACCGGTAATACAGATGCACGGGACCGAATCAAGCTTCGCGTCGGCAATAGCGGTTAGAGTATTCGTAGCGCCTGGTCCGGATGTGGCGAAAAATACTTGAGGGCGTCCAGTGATGCGCGCCATGCCCTGAGCGACAAATCCCGCACCTTGTTCGTGCCGGGTCAGGACGTGGCGAATTCGAGTGCTTTGTGACAGGGCGTCGTAAAGAGGCAAATTGGCGCCACCGGGGATCCCGGGTATGATACGAACCCCTTGGCGTTCAAGTAAATTAATAGTAATCTGTGCACCGGACATTGTTGTCATGGACCTCGTCTCCTTCTCAATTTGCCCCATTCAGCTTTCGGTTCGGCGTGAAGCGGATTGCCCTGAAAAAAAGCAACCCCCGCCGGTGATTGCGCCGACGGGGGCTGTTTTTTGTGCCTTTTAGCTAGCAGAGACCCGCTACGGCGCACCGGCGTCAAGGACGCTAACGACGACCACGACGCTAAGGAGAATGCTGCTCAACGGAAGGAGCGCAGTCGTGTAATCGTCGTGCATCATAGCGGGTGAAACCTCAGTAAACTAAGGATTAACTAACGATTTACCTGGTTCAAACCTATCGTGAATCCGCTTGAATGTCAAGGCCGTCGCGACAGTTTCATCTTTCGCCTATGTAGTCAGGTTTTCCAATTGAGGCAGAGAGTAAGATAGGGCAACTCTTGTGGTTAGGTACCATTTTTCAATACGAGGCACGGAGCGGCTAACCACACAGGTCCACCATCAGTTGAGTGTAAACCTGGCAGGCGGTGATGAGCTCCTGCAGAGGGACTGAATCATTTGGAGTGTGGGCCAGGTACTCGTTCCCGGGGCCGAAGCCTACGCAGGGGATGCCGGCCTGGTTGAGAAACGTCCCATCAACCCCGAAGTACCAAGCCCCGATCTCTCCTGGAGCGCCCATAACCTTGCGTCTGGCTTCCAGTACGGCTTGTACGATTGGACTCGCGGGCTCGGTGAACATGGCAGGGAACCATTTGCGGGTTCGCACCTCTGCTCGAAAACCAGCGTCGCTACTTGCCAACCGACTGCAAAGGGCGCGGAAGCCTTCCAGGAGGGACTCTTCGGTCTCCTCAGGCAGGAACCGTCGGTCAATGACCGCGGTGCATCGGTCCGGCACGATGGGCGTGAGGGCGCCGGGGCTGGCATTGATGTCCAGACAGGTTACGGTGGCTCGTCCTAAGAAAGGATGTTCGGGAAGCTCGTATTCTTCCTGCAACGCTGTGAGTAATCGGTTCATCTTGAAGATGGCGTTGATTCCTCCCTGAGGAAATCCGCCATGAGAGGTGCGGCCCAGTGTGGTGATCTCGCACTCAAACTTGCCGCGGTGACCCACCATAACATTTAGCCTGGACGCTTCACCGCTCACTGCAAAGTCTGCAGACATGCCAGATTGAAGAAGGGCCCTGATGCCTTCGCCATAGGCCATTTCTTCCCGCACTACAGCTGAGATCAAGACGTCACCCTTGAGCTTCACGCCCAAGCGTTTAATCGCTCCTCCTGCCTGGACCATGGCAGCGACCGCTCCCTTCATATCCACCGCGCCCCGTCCGTAGATAACGCGGCCTTGGTACCCGAAGGACACACCGTCGATGATTTTGCCTGAAAAAGGTTCCTCCATGCCTCCTACGCCCGCGTGATCGCTGTGACCATTGAAGAGCAGTCGAGGTCCGTCACCTGAACCCTTGAGCGTGCCCACGACGTTATGCAGGGCATCCACCTGCACTTCGTCATAGCCAAGATCCTCCATTTCCCCGGCGATGACACCAGATACGGCCTCTTCCTCCATGCTCAGGCTCGGAGTCTGGATCAGTTTCCGGGCGAAACCCACTAGGCGATCGCGGTCCGTTGCGGCGCTCAAGTCCAACATGCTTGTTCTCCTTGATCAAGGAGTGAGATAGTGTTCTTGCATAAGGCTGCGGTACTTGTTCATGGCCGATCGGTTGAGTTCCACAGGGGGTGTAGCCTCCGCTTGTATGAGCGGCCGGTAGGGCCGGTTAGCCAAACGGTTGGCCAGTTCCTGTTTAGCTGCGATTATAGTCTCCGGATACAGAAGTAGCTCCACGGCGGTCGCGGCTAGCACTTTAGCGGCAGTCAGCATGGTCTTTTGACCGACCTCGCTGCCACACAGGGCGGTGACTTGCCAGTTGTGCCAACCCAAACCAGGAGGGACCGCAGCGACCCAGATCATAGCAAACGGAGCAAACCAACTGTACTCGGAATTGTCGGAAAGCGCTGTCGCTTTGTGGACGAACGGTAAGATTTCCTCGCTGATGCCCGTCTCGATCACTCCCTGAGCCCGCTGCATTCGGCGAGCCATCGCCTGTTCTTCGTCCTTGAAACGCGGCGGACCGATCTGTTGGAAGTTGCGGTGCATTACCTCTGCCAACACTTGGTTAGGCAACTTCTCATGGGTGGCTGTTATTAACTCTCGCTCCACCGCCGTCCCGGTGGCCAAAGCTGCACCCTGTGCGCACTTGCCCACGCGCGCCATCACTTCTTCGACCAGTTCGGCAGTGCTCAGGCGGCCGATCACCCACAAACTGGCTCGGTCCGGCACCACGTTTGGGAACTCAGGACCAGCGTCTGAAATGGTGTAATTGATGGTGTGTGCGGCATTGGGATCTCCGGGTGGTATGTGCTCACGCAGGAATTCGATTGCATGGCCCATCAGCAGGGCGGCGTCCAGCGCGCTGCGGCCGTGCCAGGGGGCATTGCCATGAGAGGTTCGCCCCGTGAAGTGGAATTTGAGGCTGAAATACGCGCTGCACACGTCGTACGTGGCGAGATTGTAATTCCACGGATGCCAATCCAGTATAGCGTCCAGGCCCTCGAACAGACCGGCTCGCGCCATGAAGGGCTTACCAAGGCAGATTTCCTCACCGGGAGTCCCCAACACCACCACACTGCCGGGCACGCTGTGTCGTTCAAGCCACTCTTTGATCGCGACGGCGGCTATGACCCCGCCGACTCCCAGTAAGTTGTGACCACAGCCGTGTCCCGGGGCATCCTCTACCACAGGCTGTCGGCTGTCCGTGAACTGTTGAGACAAACCGGGCAGGGCATCATATTCGCAACTTATTGCTATCGCCGGGCCTTCTTCTCCCCACCGGGCCACAAAGGCTGTGGGCATGTCGGCCACGCCTTCTCTCACCTCAAAACCATGCTCTCCGAGCACCTGACACAGAAGACCGGCGGAACGGACCTCCTGGCCGCCAAGCTCGGCGTAGCTCCAAACAGCCCGGGCATAAGGGAAAAAGAATGGCCCATGATCGTCTATCCACTTCACTATAACCTGTCTGGATCGTTCAGTCTCGGTCATTCCATTACCCATTTCCAGGCGCTGGACCGGCTCAGTGGCCCAAGTATGCCCTCTTCACGTGTTCATCATGAATCAAGTCCCTACCGAGACCTTGCATCACGACACGGCCGTTTTCCAGAATATAAGCGCGAGTGGCCACTTGAAGTGCCCAGGATGCGTTCTGTTCTACCAGAAGTACAGTGAGGCCCTTCTCGGAGTGAATCTGGCTTATCACATGAAAGATCATCTCGCGCACCACCGGCGCCAGGCCGAGGCTGGGTTCGTCCAGCATAAAGAGCCGCGGGGCCGACAACAGCCCGCGTCCTACAGCCAGCATCTGCGCTTCCCCTCCGCTCAGCGTGCCAGCGTCCTGAGACAGGCGTTCTTTGAGTCGGGGGAAGAGCGAAAAGACCATTTCCATGTCCCTTGCCACACCCTCTGGATCGTCTTTTCGGGTGAAGGCCCCCATTCGTAGGTTCTCTTGCACGGTGAGTTCAGGAAAAACCTGTCGCCCTTCGGGAACCTGGATAACGCCGCGCTGCACAATTTGATGAGGCGACAAACTGCTGATTTCCTCACCATCCAGACTTATGCTGCCGGACCGCGGTTTGAGCATCCCGCTGATAGTTTGGAGCAGGCTTGATTTACCGGCGCCGTTGGCACCCAAAAGCGTAACCAGCTCGCCCTGGTCCACACGCATACAAAGGTCTACGAGCACAGGTTCCTTGCCACGGGCCACGGTGAGATTATCGATATTCAACATGGGTTTCGCCTCCGAGGTAGGCTTCCACCACTTCCGGATCCTGGTAGACCTCCCGCGGCGAGCCCTCAGCTATCTTCTTGCCGTAGTGGAGCACGATGAGTCGCTGCGAGATGTCCATAATGACTTTCATGACGTGCTCGATAATAAGGATGGTAACCCCCTGGCGGTTGATTTTCCGTACGATCTCTATCTGGTCATTGAGTTCACTGGGGTTCAGGCCGCTGCTGGGTTCGTCCAAAAGGAGCAGGGTAGGGCTGGTGGCCAGGGCCCGTGCGATCTCCAGACGCTTGGACAGTGCGTAAGGCAAGTTTTCAGCCAACTCGTCGCTGTATGAGGCCAGCCCCACAAACTCCAGCAGGCGGTCGGCCTCGTCATGATCCCGTGCAGCCTGTGACCAACTTCGTCCCAGAATCGCTTGTGCCACCAGGCTCCAAGGGCCTAAGCGCCGGCGGTCGACCGCCGCGGCCAGGACGTTATCCAGCACCGTGAGTTTCTTGAACACCCTGACAACCTGGAAGGTGCGGGCGATCCCCAGGCTGTTAACCTGATGCGCTTTGAGCCGAGAGATATCGTCGTCCTGGAAAATGATATTACCGCTACTGGGAGGAAAAACCCCACTGAGCAGATTGATGAGAGTGGTCTTGCCGGCGCCGTTGGGTCCTATCAGCCCCACGATTTCACCTGAAACCAGCTCGAAGTCCACGTCGTTGACAGCGCATAGCCCGCCAAAGTACCGGGTGAGATTTTCGGTCCGAAGCAACTTCATGGCTCTAATCCTTCGCCCGGCCGGTGCCGCGCAGGCTGTTCAAGAGTCCGACTATCCCTCCGCGCATGAAGAGGATCGTGACTATCAAGAGCACGCCGTAAATGATCATACGCACATCCAGCTTCACCATATCTTCCAGGAAGCGCAACCCCTCGGAGAGAAAAGTGAGCAGCACGGCCCCGACCACGGGTCCCAGCAAGGTGCCCAGCCCTCCCAGCATGGTCATGGTGAGGATCGTGAAGGTCTCGCCGAGGGAAAGGGTGTCCGGGCTGACCAGCCTCTGGTAATGGGCGAAGAAGGCCCCGGCCAAACCCGCAAAGAATGCGCTGATAGTGAATACTGCGAGCTTGTACCCCGAGATATTCACACCTATGCTTGCCGCGCCAATCTCGTCCTCACGCAGCGACTCAAGCGACAGTCCGAATTCGCTCCGGATCAGTCGCCGGAAGATAACCAGAGATGCACATACAAGGACCAGTAGAAGATAATAGCAACTGATCTCAGAGCGGAATTGAATTTCGAGCCAGGACCCCAGCCTAATCGGGGTGAAGGGCGGAATGCCGTAGAGACCGAGGGAGCCGCGGGTCAGTTGCACCCAGTTCATAGCCACCAGGCGCAAAATCTCGGAGAACCCAATGGTGGTAATGGCAAGGTACGGGCCGCTGAGACGCAGGGAAGGCACCCCCAGCATCAGCCCGAAAAGCGCTGACACAAACCCACCCGCAAAAAGACCCAGCCAAGGTGTGATTCCCAGTTTGGTAGCCAGGATCGCGCTGGTGTAAGCCCCGATGCCGTAGAATGCTGCGTGGCCTAGGTTGAGCTGCCCTGCATAACCTGCCAGGAGATTCCAACTGGAGGCGAGCAGCACAAATATGCCCGCGGTGACGAGAAGATGAAGGAAATAGCGGTCCCTGACCACCAGCGGCAGAGCAATCAGCGCTGCTGCTCCCAGAGCCCACTTCAGCCAGATGGGGACACGTGGGTTCATGCTCCTTCCTTCCTTCCAAATAGGCCGCGAGGCCGCACGAGGAGCACCAAGATGATGATCACGAAGCCGATCGCGTTCTTGTAGTCCATGGATATGTAATTACCACCGAGAGTTTCCGCTATTCCCAGGATGAATCCGCCGAAGATGGCACCCCGAATGCTGCCCATCCCTCCCATTATGGTAACCGCGAATGCCTTCAACGTGGGCATGGCCCCCATGGTGGGAAATACGGCAAAAAGAGTGCCGTAGAGCACTCCGCCTATGCCGGCCAGGGCCACACCCACGGAGAAGGTGAGAGCATAGACCATAGTTGTGTCTACGCCCATTAGCAGTGCCGCAAAACGGTTTTGGCTGGTAGCCCGAATGGCCACACCCAAGCGGGTTCGTGTAAGGAAGATCTGCAGGAGAGCGATGGCGACGCACGAAAAAGCCAGACAAAAAAGTCGAAGCACGCTGGTGGAGACCAGGACCAGATTCAGCGTCGTTCCACCGAACGGGTCCTTGATCATGCGGGGAGTGGCGCCGAAGAGGAGTTGGGCTAGATTCTCCAGGAGCAGAAAGAGCCCGACAGAGACCATGATGATGTCTATGTCCGTCCAGCGATCCAAAAGAGGTCGAAAAAGCAAGCGTTCGCTCAGAAGACCTATTACCCCAACTCCGGCCGCTGCTGCCAACATAGACCCCACCCAGCCCAGCCAGCCCGGAAAAACACCCAGCATGAAGACCGCAACGTACGCGCCCAACATGGAATAGTCGCCGTGAGCGAAATTGCTGATCTTCATAACGCCGAAGACCATGGTCAGCCCAATGGCAATGAGGCTGTACACACTGCCCACGATGACGCCGTTTACAGTTTGTTGCAAGAAAAGTGATTCCATAAGTGCTCCAGAGAAGGCGCCTCACGGCTCAGCTAGCCCGGTACAGCACCTCTCGCTTGCCCTCGAACTACTTGCATGGCCTCTGGTCCCAAGGCAAAGGTGTCTGATACTCTGCAGTGGCGAGTTCTTTGGGATACACGACACGTAGCTCGGGCTTGCACTCTTTGAGTTGCACCTGCACTACACTGGGTATCAGGGTGACCACTTGACCAGTCTGGTCGAACTTGATGAGCCCTTGACTCAACCTAATATCCGCGGCCTTAAGCGCGTCCCGAATCTTGTCTCGATCCTGCTGGATATTGCCGGTCGGCTCGCCGGCTCGCTTGATGGCATCCAGGATCACCATGACGTTGTCGTAACCCTGGGAGCTGAAGATTCCGGGCCGCGCTCCCGGATACTTCGCCTCATACGCCTTGACGAAAGCCGCGGTTTCGGGAGTTTTCAGGTTTAAGGTGGGCTCCATCGAAGATCCCATTGCAAATTCGCACATAGGGCCGCTCATCTTAAAGAAGGCCTCGGTGAAGTGGCCGCCCACACCGACCCACTGCGTGACGAAGTTCAGTTCTTTTGCTTGTTTCTGGATCAGGGTCTGTTCAGTAGTGGAGCCAATGCAGAAGGTGACCTCGGGCTTGAGCTCTCTGAGCTTGCTTATCTGAGTGGTGAAATCCGCGTCACCGATCTCGTAATAGAGATGCGCCAGCTCC
This sequence comes from Desulfomonilaceae bacterium, assembly GCA_035506215.1. Lineage (GTDB taxonomy): Bacteria > Desulfobacterota > Desulfomonilia > Desulfomonilales > Desulfomonilaceae > DATJPW01. The sequence continues at coordinate 21,439 of DATJPW010000279.1, read as the reverse complement.
TTGGCCCCGATTTTCTTGGATACCTCGGACCAGATCTTTTCACCGTCGCGACCGTAGTCGGTGTTCTCCATAAAAAAGGCTACGGTTTTAGGTTTCTTGACTTCTTCCAACCACTTATTCATTCCGGTCAGAAACATAGGGCTGTTGGGGCTCGTACGAAAGACGTACTTGAGACCCCGTTCCGTAATGGTAGGACTGATAGCGATCGCTACAACGTTGGGAATTTTCTCCCCATCAGCAACTTCACTGGTGGCGATGTTGACACTGGAGGCATACCCACCCCCCACCACGAGTACTTCATCTCGAGTGATCAGTTTCTTGATGGCTGCCACGCCCTTGTCAGGCTTGGCTTCAGTGTCACCGTAAATGAGTTCGATCTTGCGGCCAAAGAGGCCGCCTTTGGAGTTTACGTCATCGAGCGCCAACTCCATTCCTTTCTTCATCTCGCCCCCATTGAAGGCCAACGCACCCGTGAAGGGACCCAGAATGCCGATCCTGATTGGACCCTTGTCAGCAGCTAGAGCGGGCATTGCCCAGGTCAACAGCACCAGCGTCAAACTAAACACTACCGCTGAAACGGAACAAATCTTCCTCTTCATTCTCTACTCCTTTCTCGTCCAAAACGATTCCAAGCAGACGTGCCATGATCAAACCGGCGGAAAACCGTCTTATCCAAGACTCCATTTCCCACGCGATGAGCTTTATCGACCATCTCTCTCCACAGGTTGCAAACCGACCTCAGCTCTGACTGATCGCAGCTAATCCGCGCTCTATGATGTCAAGCCCCTCCTGAAGCTGCTCGTCGGTGATGACGAGCGGCATCAGTGTCCTAATTACGTTGCCGTATTTGCCGCAGCTTAGAAGAATAAGGCCATGCTCAACGCCGTATTGGACCAACTTCTTGGCCTGCTCTGTCGCGGGGGTTTTGGCCTTACGATCGGTTACCAGCTCGATAGCCATCATCGCACCGAGCCCACGCACGTCACCGATGAGTTCGAAGCGCTCCTGCAGGATCTGGAAACGCTCACGAACTGCTTTACCAATCTGGGTGGCCCGTTCAGGCAGATGGCTTTCCTCAATGAAATCCAGGACCGCGAGAGCCGCCCGACACGCGACAGGGTTGCCTCCATAGGTGCCGCCCAGGCCGCCGACATGCGACGCGTCCATAATCTCCTCACGGCCCACCAGCGCGGCGAGAGGAAGCCCTGCGGCCAAGGACTTGGCCACAACCAGCAAGTCGGGCTCCACCTTGTAATGCTCCATCGCGAAGAGTTTACCGGTACGACAAATCCCGGTCTGCACCTCGTCTGCAACGAACAGGATGCCGTTCGAACGGCAGATGTCCGCGATAATAGGGAAGTACTCCGGGGGAGGAACTACGAAGCCGCCTTCACCCAACACCGGTTCAAGCACCACCGCCGCAGTGTGCTCCGCTGCCACATGTTCGATGAAGAAGTCCGCGAGGTAATGAGCGCAGGCTACTCCGCATGAGGGATAGGTCAAATTGAACGCGCAACGGTAGCAGTACGCATACGGCATGCGGTAGATCTCAGGGGCAAAGGGACCGTAGCCAAATTTGTACGGCTTCACCTTGCTCGTCATGGACATGGCCAGAAGAGTGCGCCCGTGAAAACCACCTTCAGCCACGATCACGGCGGGACGTTTCGTGTAATAGCGCGCCACCTTGACAGCGTTCTCCACTCCCTCGGCGCCTGAGTTCACCAGGACCGTCTTCTTGGCAAAGCTCCCGGGAGTGAGCTCGTTCAAGCGCCCACAAAGTTCCACGTATGGCTCGTACATAACAACGTGAAAGCAAGTGTGCAGATAACGCTCGGCCTGGTCTTTCACTGCCGCCACCACCTTGTCATTGCAGTGTCCCACGTTAACCACACCGATGCCGCCTGCGAAATCGATGTAACGCTTGTTATCTACATCCCAGATCTCGGCTCCTCTTGCCCTGGCTGCGAACCGAGAAGTAGTGTTGAAGGGACCCGTCGGCACTTCGGTTTCACGCTGACTCAGAAGGGTCTTACTGGTGGTTTTCAAACTCATATATGTCACTTCCTATCTTACTCGATGATGAACTTTGGTTTGAGCAATCCGGTTACACGTTCGAGACTGCCTCCCTAATTCGGTCCTGGATGCCTTCATGGTTACGCATCGTGGCACGCATGGTCAGGCCTCTCTCGCTCTTTCCGGTAGTGCACAACGGAGAGCCCTGTGGACTAGGATCGTGCGCGACAGTCAGGGCCCTTTGGCATCTATGCCGGCAACGATAGTTCCTGAGAATCCCTCTTCGACTAATTCCATGGCTAGAGCACTAGCACTGCGCCGGTCGAAGGAAAGCAGCAACCACGTCATCTGTTCCTCGTCACGAAACACACGCTCCTCGCGAATAGCGATGCCCCTGTGCTCCAAAAAGCTATGAACAGAGGCAGCAACATCCGGAGAATTCAACTTCAGAATCAAATGAGACAGATCTCCGGAAAGTTTTTTCTCCAACTCTTGAGGCAGTATACGTTCCATGAGGGGATAGAAGAGCGAAATCCATGCCACAGGGGGGCAGGCGCGCAGTGGTGGTTCCGATTCCGGATAAACTACTGAGATTGCGCGCGAAACAACCACGTTTCAACCGGGGATACATGTGCGAGGTGAGAGACTCGGAGACCGCTCCATTTTTTGTTGATGCATAAATGGATCAACAAAAATGTAAACTCCTTCTGTTTGTACCGGCCTGTATGTGGGGCGAGGAATCGTCTGAGCTGATCCGGTATTGCATCATCGATGCATTATCGGTTCGAGTCTCCGCTACGTTTCAGCTTCCGAGCCAAGGAAGACTGGCTCAAACCCAAATGCCGCGCCGCACGACGTTGCGAGCCGAAACGTTTCAGTGTCTCCTGAATTATCTCCAGTTCAAGAGCGCGCAGCCGATGACGGAGGTCCGCTCCTTGCACTAACTCTGCCTCAAGGGGACCCACATGGTGCGTGCGCACTTCGGACGGCAAGTCGTGCACTTGGATTTCCTGGCCCGAACTCATGATCAACATACGCTCGACAATATTCTCCAATTCGCGCACGTTACCTGGAAACGGGTATTTCAAGAGCATGTTCATGGCCTCGGGGCTTATCTGTTTGTAAACGCGATTCTCTTCGCCTATCTTTTGCAGGAATGATCGAGCGAGATCCGCTATGTCGAGCGGACGCTCACGCAGTGGGGGAATTTGAAGAGGCACCACGTGGAAACGATAAAACAAGTCGTTTCGAAATCGCCCGGCGCCGACTTCAGATGCAAGGTCCTTGTTAGTGGCGGCTATCACGCGAGTGTCCACTTCTTTTTCTGCGGAACCGCCCACGGGCACGAAACGGCGTTCATCCAGGAACCGTAACAGCTTAACCTGACCTTCGGTGTTTATCTCAGAGATCTCATCCAGAAAAAGCGTCCCGGAGCGGGCCAACTCAACCAGTCCGGGCTTCCCCCTGAAATCCGCGCCTGTAAAGGCCCCCTTCGCGTATCCGAACATCTCCGATTCGAAGAGTGAGCTGGGGATTGCCGCGCAATCCACCCGAATAAACGGACCTTTGCCACGGACCGACTCCTTGTGAATCAGCTTAGCCAGCAGTCCTTTTCCGACCCCTGTCTCTCCTGATATCAGCACTGTGGAGTTAGTGGGAGCCACGCGCAGGGCCTGTTCGTACACTCCCTTCATGGTTCGGCTCCGGCAGATGAAGTGGTTGGCTTCTAACTCCTTGATCTGCTTTAGAGAAAGTTCAATTCTGTAGTGCTCAAGTTGAGCTTGGCTCTCTTCGATTTCTCTACGCAGACGATCCAGCAAGGTAAGGTCTCGGTCGTTAATCACAACGAAAGCCACCTCTCCGGCTGAGTCAAAGATCGGTACTCCCGTAGCCAGCACTATTTTTCCGGTCTTGAGATGCTGCTGCATGGTTATGGTTGTCTTGCGCTGGAGTACCTGCAAGGTCACAGATTCTTCGAAACGCCCCTCCCTGAGGAGATCGTCCACGTTGCGGTTTTCCACTTGCTCCCGCGGCAGTCCCACCAGTTTGAGCGCGGCCTGATTCACCTTCACCACAATCCCGCGATGATCGCAAATCCAAAGGCCATCAAAGGAGGACTCCATGATGGTATCCAACTGGGATACCACCTCTTTATATGTGGTGGAGGAAAGCGTGTAGGGTTCCGCTTGATATGAGTCGAGGAGGTAGCAGGTAACTAGGCGAACCTCCCCATCCACGAACAAAGGAAAATGATGGGCAATCACATCCTGATTCCCGAGTGAAAACCGCGAGCCCAAAAGTGGCGTACCATCTCGAAAAACCGCTAAGGCGCCTTGCCAGGCCGCAGGCTTGAAAGACTCAAGAGAACGTCCGGCAAACGCAGCAGGCTCCACCGCAAACATGTGAGCTGCGGCTCGATTTCCGTAGACCACCGTGCCGTCCTTGGCAAGCAACAGAACCCCCACTTGGCTCTCGTTGAATCGGGAGGCATAGCCGGCAACCAAATCCGGGGACTCTACATAAGACATGCGATTGTTTCCCTTGTTCGGGATCATCTTCACCTTGCCTTAAAGCAAGGCAAATTCTTAGGTTACACCAGTTCACAATTTTTTCATAATATGCGAAACCTACGAGGTTGATAAACGGCGAAAGAGCTACAGGGCGCCGGCGCAAGGTGGAGGGACCATGCCGGTTGCCGCACGTAAGGGCAAGCTTGCACCGCTATTGCGTTTTCGTTTGTCATATTGGTCAACACTTTGATATAATATATTTAATACAACGCCTAGTTCGGTGACCAGGCTGCCCCATGTTTTGTTAAGCATCTGAGGCTTAGGCCGGAGTGACGAAATATGAGAAACGGTCAACCAAGTATCAGAGCGCGTGAATTCCTGTCAGACGTCAGGGCAGGTGTGAGCGATTCCATATTGCAACAGAAATACGCACTGCCCCCGAAGAGATTTTACGTCTACAAGGCCATGGCCCTGGACATTATAGCCAAACAGAATGCTGAACAATCCAAAGACAGGAAAAAGATAAATGCTAAGCGCTTTCTGGCCGATATTCGATGCGGGATGGACGATGATGCCTTGATGATGAAATACGACCTTCTCCCGCGGCACCTGCAAAATGCTTTTCGGCAAATAATTAGTGCAGGTCTAATCACACCCTTAGAATTGTCCAATCGTCTCAAGATAACTAAAAGTCAAGTGAGAGAAGCATTTGTTGAGATGGGCAAGGCAGTCCGCGAACTGGACTGAAATGTCTGACGCAAAATCTTAGACCTTCCAATCCGTGTTGGTGCCGGACCCTCCATTGGTAGTGGGGTGACGATGTCGCCGAGAACTAAAATCAAGGCCAGAGAGATTCTCTCCGACATTCGGGCGAGGGCCTCGGATTTCGAATTGATGTCCAAGTATGGACTTTCCGTGGAGCAACTCGATAAGGTTTTGGAAAAACTTGCAGAATCAGGGATGCTGCGTCGTGGGGAACTCCTGGAACGAGGAGGATTCTTCGACGATCCAGCCAACCGAACGCAGACCCGCCGGTTACCGAGAACATATCTGCGACTGCCAGCGACGATCGAGGATGTTGAAAATCCTTCAAACAGAGGTCTTGTTACAGATCTCTCCGTAATGGGATTTCGAACCAGAGGTATCGAGTCTGAGATTGGCGAGAAAAAGACTTTTACAGTGCAGTCAAGCGAATTCAAGGGTGGAACCGCGATCAAACTTGCCGCTGTCTGTAGATGGCGTATCAGAGATGGCGTCGATAGGAATCTCTGGGTATCGGGATTCCAAATAATTGATGTGTCGGATGATGATCTGGAAGCTATCCGAAGGCTCATTGCACTCCTGGGCATGAAGGATTCCGATTTTGTTCAAGAATGACGGCGGCGAACTCGAGAAGGAGCGGAATAAACCGCACCTCCTCGATATACGTAACCGCCGCGTACAGCCCCGAAAAGCATCCATCGCATTCAGATCGGACCAGGATGCAAAACGTTATTCCTTGTCAAGTTGTTTCTCAAGGTCTCTACTATTCCTGTCAAAATCCTTCCAGAAGCGGCTTTCGCAGCCGGCCATGCAATTATAGTAGTTCGAATACTGGCCGTAGTTGTAGCCATAGGGCTTCAACCATGCACAGTTCTGTATACACAGATTACGGTCAAAACCGGAGGTGTCCTGTGCGAGAACGACATGGGACAAGATTGGAACAATCGCCACTGCGGCAACCAGTACCGCTGCGTATAATAAAGACTTCATGTTGGACCTCCTGATCCCTGTTTGGCATTTGGGACTCATGTCACACCTAATTAGATGCGACCCTACAAGGTTCGATTCAGACGCCGTAGAAGTTTTCCGATATATCGAGCGATGACTTCTTCCGGATTTCCCACCCGAGTGAGCGAATCAATTTCTGTGGTTCATCTAAGCCTCTTTCTGACGTGTATTTCAAAAGCGGCGACCGCAGATCTTTTCTCTTCCTGAATTTCAATCCATTCGCGGGCGAATCGTGTCATTCCCTCGGACGCGCCGGGGAATCAACTCAGCGCGATCTCTCAGTTTCCTCGGTTTGTCTTTCAATCCCTTTCCAGAACCGACTGTTGCAATTCGCCATGCATGTATAATAGTTGGCATAACCGCCGTAGGATCTGGCGCCTCCCATCAGCCAAGCGCAGTTCTGCTGACACAGATTACGATCAAAAGGAACACTCTGCGCCACAACAATGTTGGTTAGAACCGGGACCGCCACCAATGCCGCTACGAGTACTAAGATATATGCTAATGACCTCATTTTGCGCCCCTATCTTTGGTCGATACATTGGAATCCTGCAATTCCGTGACATTTAGATGCGGCCCGAAGAAGTTTGATTCGGCACATTTGTCAAAGCCTGGCGTACCGGCAAGGTAATTGAACCTTCAAAAGAAAAATAGCATCCAATATCTGTGTGGACGGCGATGACGTCCAGTAGAGTATTTCTGGAGCGCGGAAGCTGAGAAAGAGGTGTGTCATGAGTCGTATTGCTTACACAGGCATTGTCGTTGGGTCGCTTACGGCACTCTTCCTTTTGATCGCCTACTGGCTTGTTTTGCCGTCGCGATTTGCGGGGGACCCTGTCGGCGCAACCAGCGTCATGGAGCTGCCGGCAAAATCGAGCGCTTGTGATTTAGCGCCAAGCAGGGCTAAAGCCCCGGAAGCCGCTTCGACGACCTCGAAAAGTGGCAGTGAGCCGGCCATCGGCATATGCGAAGACGATTGGATCACTGGGTGGAATGTGCCTGTGTACAATTGTGACGTGTTGTTTGGGCCCGCGTAGGCCATCTCATCGATCAATCTCGATGGCGACGCGTCCCGTTCGTATGTGGGGCAGGCTCTACAACACCTTCTCCATCTCCTCCCAGAAGCGTCCGGTCAATGTAGCGCCGAGTGTGAAACAGGGCACCGATTTGGCCAGCATGCAAACATTCTCAAATAACTTGAACGTCAGAGCTTTCTCTTTGTCATGTGTCACTGAGAAATCATTGCGCTCCCGCATTTCTTGAATGGATTTGTATATCCATACGGCCGCTTTTCCGGGCAGGATAGGGCGGACTTCGTCCACGTTGGATCGGTTCAAAAAGAACAATGCCTTCAGCGGAACATATTGCTGGACGTCCCAAGAGCGGTTTCGGTCGCCACAAATCAGTTCCTGCCAGGTGGGGAAGGGGTGTGCGTGATATTGATTCAGGTCGTCTCGCACCACGAGGACTTCATCATCACACAGAGGACGCCAAGGAGGAGGGATTCGGCGAGAACATGTCGATTTGCCGGCTCCACTCGGGCCCACGAGCAATACGCCTGAACTGTTTAGTTCAGCGAGACCTCCATGAAACAACAGGCCGCCGGAATTTTGCACCGCCTCATATATTGGACTCAGCGCGGTCCACATTTGAGTGACACGGATGTCCCGACGGCGGTTTTCGAGGATTGCGCAAATGATATCCAGAGATTCCGGGTGCCTCCAGAAGCGGACAATCCCCAGGTTTTGTTCTTCCCAGCCTTGCAATGGAATACCAGGCGCATGATGCCTTATGTGTAGCAGCGAACGCCGGAAGCGACTTCCATTCGCGTAAGGATCTTCATGGATGAATATGAGCTTGGGGGAAATGCCGATCTTGGAGAACGACAGATTCATGATTGCCGCTAAATGCTTAACCCATGGAATCACAAGTTCGTCCGCTGCCAGAAGTTCCCACAGGAGCAGATTCGTGAGGGTCAGACCAAAGCAGCTTTCACGGAGAGGCGGTTGAGACAGTCCTTTCATTGGTACTTACTGCAGATTAGTCCCTGGCGAACACCGCCCGCCACATAGCGCGTACCCTGGGTAACAGACGGCGCCTACCTGTAAGAGGGGCGGATTGTTAAGATCTATGAGCTGGGGTCTTTCATGAAGAGTTTTGGCCGACATAGGCTTTTCCGCCGGTCGGTTTTTCCTTTATAATTGTTACCACAGAAATTCAAATTATCACACTATCACCGATCGCCGCGGCGTGCAATGTGGCTGGGGATGATGTATATTTGTGAGGCTTGGGCAAGAATACACTCTTTCCCTTAGGGGTCTCGTGAACAGCGCGTCAAGAAGTAAACAATCCAAGTTCGATATGCCGGGGTCGGAGCAACTCATAAGAATGTTGTGTCGAGGCTCCAGCATGAGCCCGACACTCAAGTTGACAGATGTCTTGTTTGTCAAACCTTGCGGCGGTGGAACAATTCGTTGCGGCGATGTTGTAGTTTTCAATAGGCCGGGTCGTTCATTGCCGGTAGTACATCGTGTGGTTCGTCAAGACGTCCTCGGCATGAGGACCCGAGGTGACAACAACGACAGCTTGGATCCGGATTACTTAGAGGAGTGCGACATAACCGGACTAGTGCTGTACCGGCTGAGAGAAACCGGGCTTGATCGCGTCCATGGCGGCAGATTGGGGACCCTTATAGGCGCAATGATTCGCTTCCGGCGTGACTTGGAAAAGAGATTTTCCTACATTTTCCGTCCTGTTTATCACTGGCTGGCAAGTTCCGGGATTCTTAGAAGGTGGCCGTTTCACCCGCTGGGAACTAAAGTCATTTGTTTTGAAAAGAATGGGGCGCATGAGTTACGGCTTCTCTGTGGCAGGAGATTGATGGGCGAATTCGTACCTGAACTTCACGCATGGAGAATAGATCGTCCTTTCCGGCTTTTCGTCGATGAATCATCACTTCCCAAGCCCCAGCCAAGAATTGATAGGGCTACTGAGATTACCTGATCTACATATTTTTGGACACCATGTGCCCGCGGACATCATCAGTCGAACAGCCGGTTTTGCACGTCACCAAAGCAGGTCAGTCTGAAAGGAGGCCGGACTTTCGCTCGCATTCCCTCTCGTCTCGGGCGTACCGGGAATCTCTCCCCTCGAGCTCTTCTGTTGAACGAGTTTCCGGAGATTGCGGTCAGGGTGCAGGCTCAAAATCTTTTGGAACAACTCCGAAGCGGCCTTTATTTCTTTTTTTTCTTCAAGCATCACTGCGAGCTCGTATAAAGCATGCGGATCGGTGGGATCAAGCCTAACCGCCCGTTGAAGGTCTTCCCAGGCCTTTCCTACATGCCCCATCCGCTTGTACACAAGCCCGCGATGCGCAAGCCAGCCGCGGCTGGAGGGGGAGAGCCGTCCCGTTTGTTCAAAATCGGCTAGCGCTCCGGACAAATTGCCGGTCTTCAATCGAACAAGTCCCCGGCAAAAATATGCCTGATAGAAAACGGGGTTTAGATCGATAGCCTTCGAATAGAAGAACTCAGCCTCCTCGGTCTTCCCGTTTGTCGCCTTACTATTTCCAAGGTTCCAGCATCCTACGGCGGTCGAGGTTTCGGGAACAAGCCGAGTTTCAAGCATGGCTATCCACACCCGCAGAGTCTCTTTCCAAACCGGGCGCGGGTCAAGCTCCAAAGCTCGTTTGTACAGACGGATAGCCTCGGTAATTGGATCGCCTCTGCGTTCATATATTCCCGCAAGGTTTTCCATCGCCTGATAGTTTTTAGGGTCGACCTTCAGGGCCTCGGTATAGTCTTCCACAGCTTTTAGATCACGATTGACTATTTCGTGCGCCATGCCTCGACTGAGGTAAATTGAGCTCTCTTTTGGAAAAATTCTTATTGCGTCTGAGAAAAGTGCGATGGAATCATGAAAGCGATTTTCGGCCAATGATTTCTGGGCCTGAATTACAATTGGATGGGTTTGAGGATCAGCAAGGGCTCCCGGACTTCTCTCCGTGCAACCGAGTCCGGCCGGAAACACGAGATGCGTCGTGAACACTAGTATAACCACGGCCTTCTTGACAGGCAGCCCGAGCCTTATAACAGAATGGATTCTCATGTGGTGGACCGACATTCTCATTCGTGATACAAGCAACACCCGAACGTTGCAGCGCGGCTCCCTCAGTACCAGTAATCGGCCCAAAAGGAAAGATGCGCGTGCTCACACATCAACTTCCAAAGCGTGGTACTCGGGACGCAGGCACGTATAACATGATTTCACCGACATTTCTCTACAATAAACGGTTTTTCCGAGTCTTACACCTGGCAACATTTGTCGTCTTGGCATTCGGTGCTTCACCGCTTCAAATCCAAGCGGACCAGACCAAATTGTCAGTGCCTAAACAATCAGACTACCGCATAGCTATTCACTGCTCCAGGAAGGTTTTGCAAGTGTGGTGTCAGACGGACCTGATCCGGGAATATCCGATAGAGATCGGGAAAACGGGTACCCACAAACAACGATCCGGCGATCGCCGTACGCCCGTGGGAGATTACGAGATCACTTGGATGGCTTCTCGGCATTCGGAAAAAGGGCGCAGGGTGGTTGACAATGAGAGTTGGTGTATCGAAAACAACTTTACCTACGCCAAGAGCGGCCCCTCTCTTGAAAAACTGTGGACCGACTCGTACGGGGGTGATCAGGCTGTCATAATCAGCATCAACTACCCGAACTCCAAAGATCGGCAAAGAGGCTTCACAGGAGAGTGTATTCACATCCATGCCGACAAAAAGACCCCGGAAGGAATGCTGGAAAAATCGTATGGGTGCATTCACATGTTCCCCGCTGATGCAATCGATCTTTACGATATCGTGGACACAGGCACTCCGGTAAAAATCCTTCCATGATCGGGAATTCCTCAGATTTAATAAGGATGCTCACCATTCAAGAGAAATTATCGGTTCCCTGAGACCACATGGCTAACTTGTCTCTAAGCCTGGGAAGTGGTACATAGATTTTCACCGCCGTTAAGAGTTTTGAGCAGGAGTCCTCAGTGCAATCAGTCCAAAAACCGGAAGTGACTCTGAATCTTAGGGCTGATCTGGTGTTTTTGCCGGTGGCGACGTCGTTTGTCGAGAAGGCGGCGGCGGCTTTTGGCATGGATGAGCCTGCAGCGCTATCGCTCACTCTAGCAACCGAGGAAGTGTTTGCATACCTTTGCGATGTAGTCGCGGCCGGCAAGAACGTTCAACTGCGATGCCGTGGCGCCGGGTACTATGTGGATCAGGAGTTCCTTTTCGAGTCCCGCGGCTTCAACATGAGGGCGTTCAATCTTACCTGTTCCGCTACAATGGATGATCAGGCCTGCATGGAGGAAACGGGGTTATTGATTGCGTCACGGATGGTCGATAGGTTCCAATTCTTAGAAGAGGGGAAATCGCTTCGCCTTATCCTAACTAAAGAAAAGTCCTATCCGTCTGTTGCAGACCTTCCGGTCCCAGATGCCAAACTCATGGAGACTTTCTCGATAAGGCCGCCCGATGTAGAAGAACTCAAGGCCTTAGTGCATCTGGCTCACGGTTACTATTCATCGCCGGTCATTCCCGAAAGCTTCAGTTATCCGGGCAAAATAGTAGACATGGTGGCGTGTGGCGAATATCAGTCCGCCATCGCCGCGGACAATGCAGGCCATATCGGCGGCGGAATTGTGTGGCGTTGGACCGGGGCCGGACCCGTCGAGTTATATGGTCCATATGTATTTAATCAACCACCGGACTCGGGTATGGGGCAAGCGCTTGTTGACTTTTGCCTGGGCGCAATTGCCAGAATCGGAGCGATCGGCGTCATCAGTCGCCGCCCGACACCGGAATTTCCTACAGAATATTTCGAATCGCTGGGCTCGCTTCTTATTGGGCACAAGAAGACAGCACGCCTGGAGACAATATCGTATTATCGTCATCTGGAAGAAGACCTGGGGCTGTCTGTATGGGCCCACAACTCCATCAACATGTTCCTGACCGGCGCATATCAACGGTTGGCATTCGCACGGGAAATCAAGCCGGTCACGTCAGAAGGCGAATCGCTGTCTTCTTTTTCAGTGCTTTCCACGGAATTCGACCGAGGCGCGGGTCAAGTCACGTTGAGGCCGATCTGGTGGGGAAACGATTCAGAAATGATTCTTACCACCCATGTCGAAATGCTCCTCAAGGAAGATCTGGACAATATTCTTTTCGAAATGGATCTGGGTAAGTCCTGGCACTGCTATTTCACGCCGGCTCTTTTCAACTGCGGGTTCGAACCGCGGCTCGTTCTGCCTTACGCGGGACAAGGAGATCTGGTCATCTTCCAGCACAGGACGGGTGAAACGTCCCAATGAGCGCCTGGTCTCCCGAAAGGCTTTTACCTGAGTACATCAAGCGCTTTGAGCCCTACGTCCCGAGCAAGCCGGACAGGGAGCTGATGAAGCTTTATGGTTGCCCTCATCTATACCGGCTCAACAACAACGAAAATCCTTTAGGGCCACCTCCGGCGGCACAGGAAGTCTTGAGAGGCTTTCCTCCACGTATGGCAGCGGTCTATCCAAGCGGGGATTCATACGACTTGCGTCATAAGCTCGCGGAAAAATTTAACAAGGACCCGCAACAGTTCCTCGTGGGGAATGGGGCCAACGAAGTTATAAGTTTCGTTATCAAAGCATTCTGTGAGCAAGGCGACAATATAGTCACGGCCGATAAGACTTTCGCGGTTTATGAATGGGTGGCCGAATTTTCAGGTCTAGAAGCTAGATTGACGCCGCTCAAAGACCATGCGTTCGACCGCGAAGGTATGCTGGAAAGGATGGACAACCGAACCAAGATCATATTTATCTGCAATCCGAATAATCCCACCGGGACTTACTGGAGCAGCGATCGGCTCCGTGACTTTCTTGACACCATAGACGGTCGCAACATTGTTGTAGTGGATGAAGCATACTGTGAGTTCGTCGAGGGCGACGACTTTCCCGACGGAATGTCATTGATTGACGAATATCCGAATCTTGTGATCTTCAGGACCTTTTCCAAGATGTACGGTTTGGCGGGACTCCGGATCGGGTACTTGGCAGGGGATTTGCCGCTGGTTCAGGCAATTCGGAGCACCTGCATAGTTTATTCGGTAAACGCTGTAGCACAGGAGGCCGCTGTAGCGGCTGTGGCCGACCAGGATCACATCCTTCGCACGCGACGGATGGTTCGCGAGGGCAAAGCGTTTCTGCGCCGGGAGCTGACAAAACTGAGGCTTCCATTTATAGAAGGAGAAGGCAACTTCGTCATGGTTAAACTCCCAATGAGTGACAGTCTTGCCTATCGGAAACTTATGGTTCAGGGCGTGATGGTGCGTACCATGACCGGCTTTAGATTTCCGAATCACATCAGGGTAACGGTCTCACACTCCGAAGCGATGGACGCTTTCATTACGGCACTGGCCAAGATTATTAAGTAGTTACAGCGAATGGGAAATCAGGATCACCAGATCGGACCCGTAAATATCCACAAATTTCCGCCTGCATATAATGAAACGCTGAGCGTCGGTATATCTCTTGTGCGGGTTGACGCACACGAAAAAGTCACCGGGAAAACCGTTTATGCCGCGGACTATTACGGCAAAAATATGCTCTGGGCCGGCGTTAAGCGGGCCGGTATCCCGCACGCACGCATGAAAGCCATTCACACTGATCGGGCCGGAAGAGTGCCCGGCGTCTTTTGCATCCTTACACACAAAAATGTGGCCGGCACTAATCGCCAGGGCGTAATTAGAAAAGATCAGCCTGTCCTCGTCGATGACAAGGTGCGGCATTGCGGCGATGCTGTAGCCCTGGTTCTTGCCGAGACAAAAACTGCCCTCCGTGAATCCATTGATTTGATAAGCCTTGATCTGGAGCCATTGCCATCCGTCATCAATCCCGAGCATGCCCTGGAGCAGGGGTCACCGCTCGTGCATGAGGACAATGCCGACGGCAATGTGCTGCTGAAAGGGGACCTCAAGATAGGAGCCGGTTCGATAGCGGAACAGGAATGCGACGTAATAATGGAGGCGTGCTTCGAGACTCAACGCCAGGAACACGCTTACCTGGAAACCGAGGCAGGATGGGCCCGGATGGAGGAGGACGGGAAACTGGTCATTGTCTGCTCGACGCAGACCCCATTTCGGGACCGAATGGAGGTGGCGGAGGCCCTTGATCAAGAGCCCAGTAGGGTTCGAATCATTGCCCCGTACTCCGGAGGGGCCTTTGGGGGCAAGGACGGCGTTACCGTCCAGAGCCTTCTCGGTTTGGCCGCACTTAATTCGGGAGGCAGGCCGGTAAAGATGTGGTGGGACAGAGAGGAGTCTTTTCTATCCGGGACAAAACGACATCCCGCTCGCATGTACTACCGTCTTGGGGCAAGAGCTGACGGCTCTCTCCACTTTCTCAGTGTGCGCTTGTACTTCGACACAGGTCCCTACGATCACCTGGGCGGGGTGGTATTGACGTTGGCGCTTGAGCATGCCGGGGGACCTTATCGCATCCCCAATGCCGTGCTGAAGGGCTGGGCCGTATACACCAACAACCCTGTTAGCGGGGCCTTCAGGGGTTTCGGGGTACCGCAAGTTACGGCCGCCATGGAACAGATGATGGACATGCTCGCCGATAAACTGGGAATGGACCCACTTGAGCTTCGTTTTAAGAACGCAGTCAGGCGAGGTGACAGGAACTGCGTCGGTAAAACCCTTGACGCTTCTACCGGCCTGATGGACTGTCTTGAAGCGCTGTCAAAGCATTCGCTTTGGGAGGAACGTGAGGCGTGGAAGTGTGCCGCCGGTCCTTTCAAACGTCGTGGTGTGGGGATGGCCGCAGTCATGCAAGCATCCGGGTATGGTCCTGTGGTCCCGGACGTCGCCAACGCAAAAGTCGAGCTGACGACTGACGGGAAAGTCCGTGTCTATTGCGGCGTGGTGGACATGGGCCAAGGTAACGCAAGCACCAATCTCCAGATAGCGGGTAGCATCCTCGGGCAAGAGGCCGGCCAAATGGAGATTGTTCTACCGGATACCGATTTGACCCTCCCATCGGGTTCCGCCTCAGCCAGCCGATGCACTTATACTTTTGCCAATGCACTCATTGGTGCTGCTGAAACCCTCAAACAACGCGTCTTGCAGCGTGCGGCTGATATGTTCATGGTGGGGGACATCGAGGAGTTGACCCTCTTTCCCGGAGGGGTCAAGCACCTCGTCAGCGGCCGGGAACTGTCGCTCGGAGCTTTGGCCCGATTCCTCAACGACTCGGAACGCGTGGCAACATATCGTTTCAGGGCACCAGTAGCCAAGGACTCGGTAACTTCAGACGATGGACTCAAACTTCACGGGCTGCCTCACAGATTATTCTCATATGGTGCGCATTTAGCGTTTGTTGAAATTGACGAGCTTACCGGCAAGATCGATGTCAAGCGATACCTGGCAGTCAGCGATTGCGGTAAAGTGATGAACCCTCAAATCTATGAACAGCAAATACACGGAGGAATTTCGAATGGCTTGGGATATGCGCTTTCTGAAGATTTCAAGGTACATGAGGCCAAAGTGCATACTCCGGATTTCACTACCTATGTTTTGCCGACAGCCGCGGACATGCCGGACATCGATTCCGTCGCTGTCGAGATTTACGAGCCTACAGGACCGTTTGGTCTCAAAGGCGTAGGCGAAATTGCAACCAACGGACCGCTCCCGGCTGTAGCCAATGCAGTGGCAGATGCATCAGGAGTCCGTTTGCTCCGGTTTCCACTGACGCCTGAACGAGTTCTTAAGGCCATCCGCGACCAAGAAGGATAGGGCACGGGAATTGCGACTCAGTTTTCGACTAAACGGAAAAGAAACAGAAATTGATGTTCCACCGGACCGTCGTGTCGTGGACATCCTCAGAGAAGATCTACTGCTAACAGGCACAAAAGAGTCCTGCGGCGCAGGAGATTGCGGGGCATGCACGATCCTGGTTGACGGGGAGAGTCGGCTTTCTTGCCTCATGCTTGCGGCCCAGATGCAGGGGCGAGACGTCACTACTATTGAGGGTCTCGCTGAGGGAGAAAATCTGCACGCTGTTCAAGAGGCCTTTGTGCAACACGGTGCAATTCAATGCGGCTTTTGCATCCCTGGGATGGTTTTGGCCGCTGTCGATTTTCTCAATCGAAATCCCAATCCCACTCGGACCGAGATTAGAGAAGGTTTGGCAGGCAACCTTTGCCGGTGCACTGGATATCAAAAGATCGTGGACGCGGTCGAAGCTGCCGCTGCCTCGATTCGCCAAGAGGCACGCTTATGAGGGAAGTTTTCCTCCCGACAACTCTTGAGGAACTCTGGAGCATTCTGGATAAAGAACCGGAAGCAGCGATTTATGCGGGCGGTACTGATCTCCTCGTGAAATTGCGATCAACGCAGATAAAGCCGCCGTGTTTGGTGTGTCTGGAACGCATTGATTCGCTCAGGGGAGTCAGGGACGATACGGAGGAGGTATGGATAGGAGCAGCCACCACTCACAGTCGGATTCTGGAGCATCCTGTCATTAGCCAACGCTTCCCAGTACTAGCGAAGGGAATCAGTGTGCTGGGCTCTCCTCCCATACGGCATATGGGAACCATAGGAGGCAATATCGTAACCGCCTCGCCTGCAGGAGACACGTTGCCGGCCCTTTATGTGTTGAGTGCGAAAGTCGAAATCCGCTCGAAGGATCAATCGAGGCGCGTGAAGCTGGCCGATTTCATCTTAGGACCGGGAAGCGTCGATCTTCGCAGGTACGAAATCCTGACCGGAGTGTGGCTGCAAAAGTCTCCCGAATGGGGCATTCAGCATTACGAGAAAATCGGGCTGCGAAAGTCGCAAGCATGTGCGGTGGCAAGCATGGCGGTCGTAATGGAAACGTCGAATGCAGGGAACATAGAGAGAGCGAAGCTCGCTTGGGGCAGCGTCGGGCCGACCGTAGTCACTTCACGGGAGGTCGAAGAAGCCTTGGTTGGACAGTCACTTTCACAGAGGACGCTAAAAAGCGTATCTCATTTGCTAGAAAAGGCGGTGTCACCTATAGATGATGTTCGGGCAAGCGCGGAATATCGTCGACTTGTGGCCGCCGCGCTCGTCCAACGCTTGGTCCGGTACCGGGACTTTCGAGACCCGGCCTTGGACCGGGCTCAACCCTGCTGACATCTGTCGCGGTTCTTTTTGAATTCTATTGGCGGTCATTAGGAATTGCAGCCCATGCCCCGTTCCGAGCATCTTATGACAAGGGAATTCTTGGCCTTAAATGCCATAATTTTTCTTGCCTTTTGCAACATTTCGGTTTTTTTCCAATTCCACGAATATCTCGGAACACTTCCCATATCTTCGGACTATTTTGGTACCCTGATAGGACTATTTTCTTTGTCGGTCCTGGTCATCAGGCCGATTATCAGCCCATTCTTGCATCCAGGAAACGCGAAGCGCTGGATAGCGATCAGCTCTGCGGCTGTGATCGTCTCCTTGTTTCTGTACAACCTGGCGCTGGATTTCTGGAGTATGGCTGTGGTGCGGTCGATTCACGGCGCAGCTTATGTGCTGCTGGCCACAGCCGTGCTCAGCAAGCTGGTTGACGCTATACCCGCAAACAAGAGCGGCCAAGCCTTTGGACTCATTTCAGTGATTACGCTGCTGCCTTATGCTGTGATACCACCCCTTTTGGAACCTCTGGGTCGTTGGGTGGGCTCCTTCGATCAAATATTGAATCTGTCGGCATTGATGATGGTCTTGGCCTTTCCTTTGCTCTCCCTGGTGCATGCAAAGCCGGCGGAACATCTGGCGCACAGCACGGACCGCATCGGACTGCAAGATTTGAAAGGGAATCTCAAAGATCGCGGGATTCTTTTGCTCCTTTTCCTCTCTCTCTTGGTTTGGACTTCATTCACGCCGGTGTTCTACTTTCTCAAAGGTTATGGAGAAAAGATAGGTATAACAAATCCAGGATGGTTCTTTACCATCTCGACTCTTATGGAGATCCTCGTGCGTCTTGTGGCTGGACATATGTTCGACAGACTTGACAAATCAAGGTTGCTGTTGGCCTCTATGATGTGGTTGGCCGGTGGTAATTTCGTGTTGGCAGCATTTCCAGGA
The DNA here is from genome assembly GCA_035506215.1 of Desulfomonilaceae bacterium. GTDB lineage: Bacteria > Desulfobacterota > Desulfomonilia > Desulfomonilales > Desulfomonilaceae > DATJPW01. The sequence goes on along the minus strand of DATJPW010000279.1, from coordinate 3,014 downwards.
CCCGAAACGTTTTACGCGATGAGTGTTTTTCTGGGACTCGGATGGGGTGTAGCCATGCCTGTTTTGAGCGGCCTCGTCTTTGACATGTCTGAAGCAAGATTCCGCGCCTTAAACAGCAACCTTGCTATGGAGATGTTCCAAGCCGGGTTCTTTGTGGGACCGGTGGCGGGAGGCGCTGTTCTGGTTTACTGGGGCTATCCTGAATTATATTATGCGTGCGGTGGCCTCTTGCTGGTCGGAGTGATTGCCACCTGCCTGTTAGGCCTGAAACAGGAGAATCCGGTGACAACATCACAACTGACCTGAAATCCGAAGGTTGGATGAGCGGGATAAACAAGGAAGAGACTTGACAGCAAGAGACAAGGACAGTGCTATGAGCAGCCCGTCCGGCGAAGCATTCCAGGTGGAGTTTTTTCGGCCTGAGTGTGCCGAGGGGATAGTCCGTCTTTTCCGGGCTGTGTACGGTGACAGTTATCCCATCAAGCTGTTTTATGACGCTAACGCGCTGACCGAAGCCAACATTTCAGGGGAGTGCTATTCGATCATCGCTCGAAATCCGAAAAGAGAAGTCATTGGAGTCACGCATCTTTTTCGTTCCGCGCCGTACAAGAATCTTTATGAAGTCGCAGCCGGACTGGTGTTGAAAGAATACCGGCAGATAGGCGTGAACAAGAGCATGCTGGATTTTATTTATGAGGAATGGGCGCCCGGCCAAGAAAATATCGAAGAAGTTTTTGGGGAGGCGGTCTGTAACCACATTTACATGCAAAAGACGGTCTTGGACGCGGTCCACGTGGAAACGGCATTGGAAGTGGCGCTTATGCCGGCCGAAGCATATGATAAAGAAAAGAGCTCCACAGGCCGAGTAGCGGGTTTGCTTATATTCAGGCCCTATGGATCAAAACCGCACAAAGTGTATTTGCCTTCTGATTACGAAGACGAGCTCAAATTCCTCTACGCGGGTCTTGATGACATTCGTGAAATGTCTTCGTCGCAGGAAAGCTTGCCCAGGAATGAATCCTCGAGGGCACAAATGACTGTTTTTGACTTTGCCGGAGTTGCTCGCATCGCAGTAGAGCAAATCGGCGAAGATTTCGCCCGGTACCTCGATGGCCTTGAGAACAAAGCATTGAACCAGAAGGCGGTAGTCATCCAGGTCTGGCTGAAGTTAGCCGTGCCCGCAGTGAGCGCGGCCGTTAGTATTCTCCGGAAGAAAGGATATTTTCTTGGCGGCCTGCTGCCTCGCTGGTTTGACCATGACGGTATCCTGATGCAAAAGCTCTTGTGCCCACCCGACTTTGATGGAATTCGGTTGTATTCCGATCGTGCGCATCAGATACTGGATATCGTGAAAGAGGACTGGCTCCGCGCCCAAGCTGAACAAGGGTAGATGAGTGCAGAGGATAAGTACGTTGAACTCGACGCTCAAGATGCAATCGAAAGCGAAACCATATAAAAAGTGGTCTCGGAGGCTCACATGGACATTAGTTTTAGCGAAAAGGAAGGATGTACGGTCTGCGCGGTCCAAGGCAGAATTGATACCGTAACCGCCCCGGATTTTGAAAAGAAGATGCAGGAGCGCATAACCCGAGGAGCGAACCGTTTTGTGGTCGATCTGAGCAAGCTCGAGTATATTAGCAGCGCTGGGCTGCGCTCAATCCTTGTGGCCGGGAAAAGTTCCAAGGCGACAGGCGGGGAACTCTGCTGTTGCAGTCTGCAGGGAGTCGTCAAGAAGGTCTTCGAGGTATCCGGCTTTACGTCGCTTTTCCCGATATTTGATTCATTGGATGAAGCTCTCAAGAAATAGAAAGCCCACAGTTCACGGAACATTGACTCGTTCCAGCACTATATGAGCAAACATCGCCAATTTGGCTATCCACGGCTCCAAAAGATTTTCGATGTGTCGGATCGAACCGAAAGCCGCTCCAGGCATGAAGGACCGCAGAGACAGCCCTCCGGAGAGCAGGTAGCTGAATGGCATTAATGGCTTAATGCTTTTTACTCGCCACTCCGGGAACTCTGACCTGAAGAGCGCAGAATCCCTGTGAAAAAGAATCCACGGAAGCGCACCATTTGCCCCGGATAATGGGCCCTTGGGGGGAAAATCCCAGTCGGGCGTGCTTGTATCAAAAGGCTCGTGATGGAGCCTGGAATAGACAAATGTGGACCAGGCAGTGACCCACGGTTCGATCATTATTATGGCGCCGCCGGCCCCCACGCACCGACTGGCCTCACTAAAGAAGCGACGAGCATGCGGAAGATGGTGGAGAACGTCGGTCATGACGATGGCTCGAAGCAGGCCATCCCCGAAAGGCATTTCATGAGCGTCAAGCACGAGTGACAGCTCCGGAACACGTAGGAAATCAGATGTTATGAGGTCGGGAATATAGTCGGACAAGAACCCCGGGCCAGCCCCCAACTCCAGTATAGGTGCCTCTCCGCGAGGCAGGGATGCAACTATCAACCGGTACCACTCATCATAAATTTGCCGCAGGAATGGCTTTCCCTTTATTATTCGTCGGCATGCTATTGTTGTTTCCGGATCGTCCGGGTCCAGCCCTCGCGCAAGAGGATGCGTCAGAAGGTCCGTGAGAATCTTCATGATTGACTTCTCCCCGGGAGCGCGGATTTCTTTGGGATCGCCGCGAGACCTGCAAATCGTAAATACTGTTTCACACAAATTTCAGGCGCAGGGCCGCAACTAGGGCCATCCTGAGCAGAAGTAAGCCGTGTTTCCAGCGCCGTATATTTGTCTGACCGTAGACTCGTTCACGGTAACGAATGGGCAAATCCAGTATGCTCAGGTTCAAGCGAGCCGCTCCAAGGATGAGGTCGAAATCTCCAAACGGGTCCAGTTTTCCGAAATAGGAGCGGTTCATGGCGATTATCTCATATTGGTCTTTCCAGAGCACCTTCGTACCGCAGAGGGTGTCTTTAATATTCTGGCCCAGCAGGAAAGAAAAACACAGGCTGAAGATCCTGTTGCCCACGAGATTAAGAAAGCGCATTGCTTG
>DATJPW010000278.1:0-3771 GCA_035506215.1 Desulfomonilaceae bacterium | reverse complement strand
CCAAGCCAGAAGAGTTTGATCTGCTTGTTCAGCGCTTCGCCGTCTCGGAATTTCCCATTGGAGAATGTGGCGGGATCAAGTTCCGCCGTGCCTGGAAAGTTCGATGTACCGCTGAATGCACCGATGGAGGAAAACCTGTCGAGGTTGTTCATTGCAAGCTGAATGGCCTGATTGGCTCCCATTGACAGACCGGCCATCGCTCGGTGTTCCCGATCTGAAAGAGTGCGATACGCATCGTCAATCATCGGGATTATTTCCTGTATAAGGACTTCCTGGAAGACCGAAAAGGCGCCGGGACCCCTGGGCGCGGTCTCAATCCCCTGCGGCGCCATGGAAGGCCTGGCGGCATACCCGTTATCCATGACAATGATCATGGGAACTGCTTTTTTCGCGGCGATGAGGTTATCGAGAATGAGATTGGCTTTTCCCTGAGCTGACCAACCAGTTTCATCCTCACCGCTACCGTGCTGAAGATAGAGGACGGGATAACGGGCAGTCGCGTTCTTATCGTAATCCGGGGGAGTATAGATGAAGCATCGGCGCCATGCCTTCGTGATGTTCGAGAAATAGAGTTTCTGGCTCACCAGGCCGTGGGGAACTTCTCTGAGTGCATAGAAATCCTGATCCTTGGCTGGAATCTCGATTCCGCTCCCCCATCGGCTGGCGCCGTAGAAGTACAAACTTCCCGGATCCGGAACCGGGGCCCCATCAATTGCGAGCTGGTAGTAATGGAAACCTTCAACCTGGGGAGCGGATTCGCCAGTCCAGACTCCCTTTTCGTCTTTCCTCAGATCGTATTTTACCGCACCAATATCAATCTGAACTTTTTGAGCTTGAGGCGCAGAGATGCTTACGCGGACACGCCCCTCGGAATTCACCTGGGGATATTGTCTGCCCGGTTGATTCACCGATGACGGCTTGAAATCCTCCACAACTCCAGTTTGGCCGGACTGAGCAAAACAGATTCCGCTCGCCAACAGAGCAGCGATGAGAACAGCTAGAAACCTGTGGTTCATATGTTGAATTCCTTAGGTGGTTATGTCAAGCTCTCCTACGTGCGGGAAGGGACTGATGGTCTTCATCGTGCCGTTCAATCCCTAAACAGCAATGGAGCAAATTCGTGCAGACTGCGGCGCCATGACAGAAATTCGTGAGCTGTATTTGGCGAGACGTAGAACACGCTGTTGATACCGGCTTGTTTCAATGATTCCGCGTTCGCTTTTGGATCGCCTCCCCACATATTAGGCCTGTTGCCGCGGTTCTCAATCTCGCGGCTGCCAAAGCTGACAAAGGCCAGTTTGACCTTCTCTTTGAACCCGGGGGTCTTGTTGACATCATCCATCGAGAAAGTCCCTCCGCTGAAGAGACCGACATATGCGAACTTATCAAGGTTTGCCGTGGTGATCATCTTTGTTTCCATTCCGCCCATGGACAGGCCGGCCATGGCACGATGGGGTTGATCGGAGAGCGTACGGAAGTGAGCATCGACGTAGGGAATCAGCTCGTCGGTGAGAACGGTCTGGAACGGTTTGATATCGAAGTTCCTGAGTCCGCCGAATTTGATTTCGTTCGTCATGCCATACGTCATCACAATAAGGAATGGCTTGATTTTTCCTTCGGCGATCAAGTTGTCCATGATCAGATTTGCATGCCCCTGATTACTCCAGGCGGTTTCATCCTCACCCCAGCCGTGCTGCAGGTAGAGAACGGGATAGCGTTTTGTCGGATCCTTGTCGTATTCAGGTGGAATGTAGACAAACGCCCGACGTGATGTGCTTGTGCTCTTCGATGGGAAGAGAATCTGCTCCACCTTGCCATGGGGAACATCCTTGAGGGCATAGAAGTCCTGATCCGCTGCAGGGATTTCGACGCCGCTTTCCCAACGCACAGATCCGTAGAAATTCAAAGTGCCGGGATCGTTGAATACCCCTCCGTCGATCGTGAGATGGTAGTAGTGAAAACCACTGTCTTCCGGTTTTGCCGTGGTTCCTATCCAAGTGCTATCTGCAGCTTTTGTGAGAGGTGTTCCTCCTCTTCCACCCAGACTCGCGATGACGCTTTGAGCCATCGGTGCAACAATGCGTAATCGTACATAGCCTTGTGAATTGACCTGCGGGTACAGCTGGCCGGGCTGATTGAGTGTGGAGGGCTTGAAATCTTCCGTAATCGCTGGCTGCTCGGTTTGCGCCATGCAGAACGATCCTGACAAGGCCAGCGACAGAACCAGAACAATCATGTACCGTTTCATATTTTTATCCTTCAGTTTTTGAATAGAAGTTGTGCGAATTCATGCAGACCGCGCCGCCAACTCTGCCACTCGTGGGCCGTTTGCGGAGAGACATAGAAATGAGTGTTGATGCCAGCTGCTTTGAGTGAATCGGTATTCACTTTGGGATCACCGCCAAACGGACCGCCGGGTCTGCGGTTCTCCAGTTCGCGGCCGCCAAAACTGACAAACACGAGTTTGACTTTCTCTTTGAAGCCTGGTGATTTGCTTACATCCTCCATACTGAGGCTGCCGCCGCTGAAGATGCCAACGTATGAGAACATATCCGGATTGGCGAGGGTAATGACCCGCGTCTGCATGCCGCCCATGGAAAGTCCGGCCATGGCCCTATGCGCTTGATCTGCCAGCGTGCGATAGTTGGCATCGATCATAGGGACGATGTCTTCGAGCAGCGTCTTCTTGAAGCCGTCAGCCCAACCCGCCGGAGGCCAAGGGCCGCTGGGACGTTCGCCTTGCCGGGGTGGGCGAGCCCCTTCCGGCATGCGCCAGGTTCCGTTGTCCATCACGATGATGAATGGATTCGCCTTACCTTCTGCAATCAGGTTGTCCATAATGAGGTTAGTCTTACCCTGATTGGGCCAACCGGTCTCATCTTCGCCGCCACCATGTTGCAAGTACAACACGGGATAGCGTCTGGTTACGTCCTTGTCATACCCGGGAGGTGTGTACACAAAACATCGACGCATGCTGTTGTTGCTCTTTGAAAAATAGGGATGTTCGCGTATCTGGCCATGGGGCACATTCTTGAGAGCATAGAAGTCTTGATCCTTTGCCGGGATTTCAATACCGCTTCCCCAACGAGATGCTCCATAAAAGTACAGACTGCCGGGGTCTGGGACTGCTGCGCCGTCAATCCAAAGCTGATAGTAATGAAATCCTTCGTCCTGCGGTTTCGAGTCCCCGGTCCAAACACCTTTCTCGTCCTTGACCAGGTCGTATTTCACAGCGCTGATATCCAGCTGAACTCTGTGTGCCTCAGGCGCCGAAATGCTGGCTCGGACCCGACCTTCGGAATTGACCTGAGGAAACTGCTTCCCTGGCTGATTGCTCGTTGCAGGCTTGAAGTCTTCCACCGCAACTGTATCATTCTGTTTTGTTTGAGCCAGACCAATTCCACACGTCAGGAGGATTGCCAGTAACACTCCCAAATATTTGAATTTCATTTGATAGCCTCCCTATAAGATGTTGTGATAGTTGTGTTCCGTAGCATATGTCCAATAGATTAGTTCTTGAATAGAAGCGGTGCAAATTCGCGCAGACTTCGTCTCCAGGATTGCCATTCATGAGCAGTAAGCGGAGAAACATATGATACAGCATTGATGCCCGCTTGCTGCAATGTATCTGCTGCGGCTTTGAGACCATCGGATCCTCTTTCACGACTGCCAAAACTCATAAACACAAGCTTGACCTTCGCTTTATCTTTGATATCTGTTGGGGAGACGATACCGCCACTGAAGATACCGATATAGGAGAACTTATCGAGA
>DATJPW010000277.1:0-14062 GCA_035506215.1 Desulfomonilaceae bacterium | reverse complement strand
GGAAGCGGCAAGGATTATCTTGCGAGATATATCCACGATAATTCACCGCGGGCTAACGGTCCCTATTTCTCTATCAATTGTGCTGCGATAGCCCCGGAACTTGCCGAATCCGAACTGTTTGGTCATGAGAAAGGATCCTTTACTGGGGCGGGAAGCCGAAAACGAGGGCTTCTCGAACTGGCTGAGGGTGGAACGCTTTTACTAAACGAGATTGGAGACCTCCCACTCCCTCTGCAGGCAAAGCTGCTGACCTTTCTTGATACTCGGAAATTCACCCGCGTGGGAGGTGAAAAAGAGATCACTGCCAGTGCCAGGCTCATTGCAGCAACAAACAAGGATCTGAGACGGGAAGCGGAATTAGGGCGCTTCCGTAAAGACCTCTTTTACAGAATTAATGTAATCTCCATCGAGGTCCCTCCACTGAGGGAAAGGGGTGAGGATATCCCGATACTGGTCGAGGAGATTCTGTCCCGACTTCAGACTCAAATGGGGCTTGTTAATGCACCCAGCATTGATGAGTCAACGATGGAAATGCTCAAAAGGTGTAACTGGCCCGGCAACGTGAGGGAACTGCGTAACGCGTTGGAGCGGGCTTTGATAGTCTCAGATACGGGGACGTTGGACCTCGCTTGTCTTCAACTGAGCATGGATGAGGGAAGCCCAAATAGGGAATGGTCATTTACGACCTCGTACCCATTCGGCGGCACACTCCAAGATGTGACCGATGAACTGACAAAGTCACTCTTGGTGGAAGCACTCAGGCTTTGTGATGGAAACAAGAGAAAAACTGCCCGGAGCCTTGGTATTTCCCGCGACTCACTATATCGGTACATGAAGAAATTCGGAATGGAAACGGGCGATTGACCAAATGACCCTTGTTTCCATCATGATGATTCATGATATTTGCACAAATCACGAAATTCGTGTGGATCGAAGGTGCAAATAATGTCAAGAAAAGTGATCATTGATGAAGAGGCTTGCAGCGGCTGCGGAACGTGCGCTTCCCTTGCTGAGGACTGTTTTTCTTTAGACGAGGAAGCCGAGAAAGCCCACGTGATCGATGAAAGTGCCTGTACCGAGGAACAAATGCAGGAAGCCATAGATACCTGTCCTGAAGAGGCTATTAAATGGGCTGATTGAGAATGGTAGGCAGGGTAGATTAAGCAATGAAAGCCCAAGATCGACGTGGAAGATTTCCCTGATAGATTTGTTGTCCAGTAACCTCACCCGACACCTCCCCACCTTTTTCCGCTCAAAAAAACCTGTAAGCCAATTTCCATCGTCTTAGTGTAGTAATCTTCCTCCAAATTGCCCCACACAGCATCCAGCGGAACTACCTCTTCTTAATTCAAGTGGACTCTCATTCCTTTCTTTGATATTGGAGCCGCATTCTGATCTCAGGGGGATAGCATGAGAAGCTCGGCGCCAGACGAAACGCAAGTAATCCGGTTGATTAATCTGATTGACGAAGGGGAGAATCTAGACCCCGCGGATTTAGAAGCGTTTTATGGCTGGATACAAGCCTCATACCGAGCATTAGAGTTCGACCCCGTCAATCAGGAACAGTTCGCCGAATACTGCGGTTGGTCTTGTGATTCCGTACTGGAGAGGCTTTATGTGGGGGCCCTGGATCAGAACTTTTAGAAATTACTTTAGGTATTGCTGGTCAAGGCTTCCTTGTGATATCGGTTGGTTAGACTGGCAGTCCCAAGGGGTTTCGAACCCCTGTCTCCGCCGTGAGAGGCGGGCGGCCCACCTAATGGTATCAATGGGTTGCGTGATATCAGAGGCGATTCAGGTCAAAAACTGCACGAAAAATGACCGCAATTGACTGAAAAGGGGCCCGGAGGGGGCCCTGGGATTTTATATGATTTTGCCCTCTATAACCGTGGCGGTGTCGTCCTCATAATGTCTTGAATTAACTTAGGTTTGTCCGATTCCTGAAGAGTGTTTGGAGAAATTCGGATGATTCCTACCTGGCATCGTCCCAAAGCGCAGTGGAAAATGCACTTCATCGCTCCATACTCTTTTCTCCATAGACAATAGGTCTGCTCCGTGATCCCCAACTCTCGGCTCACAGGCTTGATATTCCTCCCCAGTGACAGGTGAAGCTCCGCCTTCTGAAGTATCCTGATATCTCCTCCAACTTAAAATGATTCCGCTTCATTCCGCCCTCCATGTTCGCCCCACGTTCCACCTCATACTAAATCAGAACTTGGACCAGTTTTTTTGGGGGGCAGGCCACCTTTGTTCGTCCCAACGAACTGCGTTAGAATCCTACACATAACTCAAGTTGTTACTGCTGGCAAGAAGCCGGTTTCCACCAATTCCTGCGTGAGTCTTGCAAATAATTAGCCTTGAGTCGCAAGCAGCCAAGGGACCCCTATGCCTAACAGGAAAACGAGAAACACAAATCCTAAGATGAAACCCTGGAGCCAGAAGTCCTTGCGGGAGATGTATCCACTTCCAAAATAAACGGGACCAGGGCCGGTGGCGTAGGGAGTTATGATACCCATCAATCCCAACGAGTAACAGAGAAGCAGAGCAAACACCTTCACCGGCATCCCCGGCACCGCGGAGCCGGCAGCCAGCATCACGGGAAGGATTGCAGCAGTATGAGCTGTCAGACTGGCAAACATGTAGTGAATGATGAAAAAGATCGCAACCAGCAACACCATCGTGGCAGCCGGAGACATCCCGGCTAACAGGACGGTGGCCCCCTTGGCAAACCAGGTGACGAACCCCACTTTGTTGAGGCCATCCGCCAAGGCGACAAGAGTGCCGAACCAAATCAGTATATCCCAGGCCCTTTTGTGGCTGAGGACATCATCGTGCTTGACGACGCCGGTGATCAGCATCAACGAAATGACAACCAGTGTCACAGTTGTAGCGTCTATGAACTTGCCTCCCCCGATCCACAAGACCAGTGCAAGAATTGCCAAGAGGGCCATCAGCACCTCTTTGAACGTGATCTTACCCATCTTTGCAAGTTCCTCTGATGCCCATGCGGGGACTTCGTCACTGGATTTAATTTCCGGCGGGTAAATCTTGTATATAAGATATGGCAGAATCAGGATGAGGGGTATTCCCACCGGCAAGAACCCATAAAGCCATTCCCCCCACTCAATGCCAATGTGTGCCGTCTTGTTGACCAGCTCCAGAGCCAAAAGATTAGGGGCAAGCGCTGTCAGGAACATTGAACTGTTAACGCATGTGGCCGCTAAAGCCGTCCACAATACATAAGCCCCGATTTTTCGCGCCGTCTCTCCGGGCAGAGAACCATAAAGAACGGGGAGATTGCGGATTACAGGGTATATGATTCCGCCACTTCGCGCGGTGTTGGAAGGGGTGAAGGGTGCCAGGACAAGATCGGCAAAGGTGACTGCATACCCCAAGCCTAATGTTTTCCTACCCAGGACTTTTACCAATACCAGCGCAACGCGTCTGCCCAATCCGGTCTTTTCATACCCCAGAGCAAGCATGAATGCGCCGAATATGAGCCAGACCGTCGAGTTTGAAAATCCGCTAAGTGCCCATTTTATGGAATCACCTGGTTTAGGTGCGACCAATCCCAGCGCTGCGATGAGGGCAATACCGATGAACCCGATGGCCGCCGACGGAATCGGCTCCAGAATCAGGCCGACGATGACAGCGGCAAAGCAAGCAAAGAAATACCAGGCATTCGGGGTCAATCCTTGTGGAACAGGCAGCACGGCGATAACGATCCCTACCAGCAATGGGATAAGAGCTTTCCACGCGGTTGATTCCATGCCGACTCCCTCACTGAAATGTTCGGTCTATGATCAGCATACGGATACACTGTCGGGCGTTATCCCGTTGGCCTATGGTTAGAGCTGCTCATCTGGAGCAGATTGGAGAGCACCAGCCGTGCCTTCATGCCGGTTAAGATCATTCTTCTCCCCTTGTATCCCTGCTCCTCAAAAACTACCTTGGAGGATTTTTTCACCCTGTTCTGTTTTGTACTATCCGCCAAATAACGGGGGCGGCACAGCATAAGCCCCGCAACAGATTATGAGGTCATCTACTCTCTGGAAATAGGTGGTCTTGGGCTCCTCTTTCTTGGTGACCGGGTTCAAGTATGTATAGTCAACCCATCCTGACCCCATAGCTTTTGCCAGTTCCACTATCTTCTTTCTGAAGAGTTTCCCTTTGCTGTCAGGCTCATTGAGAAGGTTTTTCCCCACGAGTTCCGGATTCACCGGATGAGCCAACATCACTCCGTTCAGATCGTACACAAAGACATACAGATCACCGTTTACAAAACTGCTGCGTCGCTTGTTGAATTCCGCCAGTGCCTTTTCTTGGCCGTTTGCCTTAAGAAAGGCAACGGCATTTTCAACCAGAGACCTCGCCTGTTCGAAGGTGGTCTGGTGTATCGCGGATGCGAGATTGACCGTGCAAAGACCAATTAAAATCGAGACCAGCACTTTCTTCATCATGGCTTTCCGTTCTCCTTTTCTCCACGGTTGCTCTTCGTTTCCGTCAGGCGTCAGGGACCAATGACCCGGCAACCTCACGACGAATTGCCTCCTCCGGTTCAACGACCTCTACCTGGGAAAGTTCGAGGTCTTTGGTTTCAGGACCATACAGGAGGCTGAGAAAGGTCATGGCAGCACCGGCAGTCAGCACCACGGCAGGTGAAAGCCAAAAATCGTCTCCTTCGATAGCATTGATAAATGGTATCTGGTGAGCCCACCACACGAATAGACTTATGCCGGCACCGCCGACCAGAGCACCCGAAGAATAACCGAATCCCACGCCTACCGACCGCTGTTTGGTTGGGAATCGCTCAGACAGGTACGACGGGACGATTCCCCAAGCAAGTTTCAGCATGGCAGCCATAATAACCCCCAGAATGGCGAGCCACACGGCCCTGGCAAGGGCCGCCTGATTCAGTACATAGAAGGTCGGCACTCCCAAGATGACCAGGAAAACACAATAGCAGAGGGTAAGCTTCCTTCTCCCAATGTGGTCGGACGCCCATCCGTAAAGGTTGTAGCCGATAAAGGCGCAGAAAAGTCCAAATCCATAGATGAGCGCATAGGTGGACGTGTCGAACTTGTTCTCGCCGCACAAGATCTTCGGCAGAAACCCGTACACCGCGTAGTCGGTCAGGAAAAGGCCTGTCATAAAAAAGAAAACTTGAAGAAAGGACCACAGCGCCGGTGGTTTGAAAAGACTCAAAAATGGCGCCTTTTCGATCTGTCCGGTCGCCTTGGCCTTCTCAAACTCAGGAGACTCGGGGAGATTTTTCCTGATGTAGAGCGCTAGAAATACCGGCATCACGCCCGAGGCGAGAACAATTCTCCACCCGTAGTCAAGCATGGCTTCTTGTCCCAGACCGGACGAAAAGGCTGCAAAAACGAGGGATGCCAAGACGTACCCCAACGGGAAGCCCGACTGGATGAATCCACCAATGGTGCCTCTAAGATGCGTGGGGGCGTGCTCGATGGCAAAAGTATGGCCTACTGCGTACTCGCCGCCGAAGAAGCATCCCAGAACAAAGCGCAGTATCGAAAAAATCACGTAAGCCCAGACACCCGCAGTCGCCTGGGTGGGAAGGAAGGCAGACAGGAGCGACATCAGGCCCACGCCTGCGATAGTCACCACGAGAAGGAGGCGCCTGCCGATTTTGTCGGCATATTGACCGAAAATAGCCGACCCGACAGGCCGCGCAGCCATGGTGATGGAATAGAGAATCACAATGGACAGATACTGCCAAGCCGCGCTCCCTCCAGGAGGGGCGAAGAGCTTGGTAAGGATGGGAGCCATGATCAGGACCAGCGCCATGTCGTAGGCATCTAACATGAAGCCCAGGAACTGGGACACCATTGCCATCTTGGTTGCTTTCGGCAATGATTGCTGGTGGTAGCTCATGATGCCGACCCCTCCTTTCCTTGAGTCTGTAGATTTGACGTTCCGACAAGAATTATGCCGTGGCCTTGCCATGGGGATGTGATTGGGCTAGCGCCCGGACTGGGGATATTGCCTCTGACGAGAACAGGCCCCCGGAAAGTGCCACACAAAACTCCAGGGAAGCAAAACCTTCGTCACGTTGTTGAAAGAGCCTTTTACACTGTTCCTGAGCGTACCTCACCGGTTTCTCTCTGGTCAAGCATAATTTGCACCGTTGGACCGCTCTGGAAAAGAAGCAGGTCGTGTATGGATGTGCTTATCTTTTAGACGTGACCGGAAAGATCGTCTTCGGAGTATGATTTCAGCGGGTGTTGTGTATCCACAATGTTGGGAAAATGGCCATACCCCTTTCCCTTCTTCCGTTTCAAAGAATTTCCTAGGATGCGAATGGCTAAGCCTCGCGCGATTTCTCAGCAATAAAACGGATTGGGATATCGGTATCGTGATGGATGCGGACCGCCGCAGGCAATCGATTTTTCGGATGTCTGATGTTCACTGCCTTTCTGCGCTTCAACAATTATCAGCTTGCTGATCAATGTGTGAGGAGGGTGGTGAGGACCATAATTACCTACTATGCTTCTAGCTGAACTAGTGGTACACATCCCATCGGTCAGATCATGCTTGGTTCGGTAGCAACCGGCTCTGTTCGGTGTCTACGAATTCTGTCAGGATTATCGCTCTGAATGCAGTAATCTGGAGAATCGGAGCTGACTTCCAGTCTAATTGGCTACCGAATGGCTGGACAGGAGTCCTAACACCAACATGATGGACCAGACCAGGACGCAGCGCCAGATGATATGTCTCTAAAGGCAACAAACCAGCCACAGAAGGGAGTCCCCTTGAAACAATCAGAGATAACAAAGTCCAGAGCTTCCATAATGATTGCCAGCCTTCTGGTTAACGTCTTTGGCGCAGGGCTGACGTTTGTTTACTTCACGTTTGTCAGGTCCGGAATAGCTCCGGACCAAGCCGGAGCAGACATTAAAGCTCAGACCACATATTTCTTGTTCATGATGATCCTGTTATGTCTGGCGGTGGCGATACCCAAACTGAGGTATTACAGGTTCCTACGGAAGGATCTCGCAAGGATTGTCAAAGAACCGGAATCACATCGGTTAAAAGCATTGGTACGAGGGCTCCTGAACTTGCCCCTCAGCTCTGCGGCTTTCAGTTTTCTGGCTTGGATCGCTGCGGCAGTCATGTTTGGCCCTATTCGTGAAATATGGATGGGAGAGGAGTGGAGAACGTGGGATACATTTGAGATCTTTTTCGGCATCATATTTGTTGGAGCGCCTTTCGCCCTGCTTTTCGAGTATTTCATTTTGGAGTGGATTGTCACTAGTAAAATCCAAGGACTCTTTCCTGCTGATGTGCTCACCACAACCCCAGACTCTGTCCGCATAAATGTCTTGCCGAAGCTGATAGTCGTTTCGCTGATGATAGGGGTAGTGCCGGTCACGACTGTCAGTTATATTACGCTTGAACAGATCCACCGGATCGAAGCAGGGTCTCAGGACATTGGGAGCTTTGTTGGACAAATGCCTGTGGTGATAGCATTCCTCGGTTCCTGGGCCGTGCTGGTTGCGGTGGGGCTATCGGTATTTGTGGCAAGAAGTGTTTCCAAGCCACTCCGTCACATGACTGCGGCCATGCAGAGGATTCGACAAGGAGATCTGGAGGTCAAGATACCCGTTGTGTCCAATGACGAGATCGGCGCCGTGACAGCGGTTTTTAACCGTGGGGTGGCAGGGTTGCGAGAGCTGAATTTTATACGAGATACGTTCGGATCTTACCTCGGCCCAGAGGTTGTTTCAGAGATCTTGAAGTCACCGACCGGCGTGAACCTTGGCGGCGAGTTACGAGAAGTCACCATTCTGGTATCTGATCTCAGAGGATTCACGCCCTTGACTGCATCGTCGTCCCCTGAGATGGTAGTGGAAATCTTAAACCGTTTCCTGGAGAAGATGGTAGAGGTTATCATCAGGCACGACGGGACTATAGATGAGTTCACAGGAGACGGAATTCTCGCCTTCTTCGGTGCTCCCCGACGTATGACCGATGCGGTACAGCGGGCTGTGCAGTGCGCCGTTGATATGCAACACGCAATGCCTGGACTCAACAGAGAACTGCAGGCCATTCTGGGAGAGGACAAGCAGCAGGTGCAGCACTACTCCACGGAAGGTGCCCGTAACTCGGTCCGGAAATTTCCTTTTCTGGAGATGGGGATAGCAATTAGTAAAGGGCGACTCGTCGTTGGCAACATAGGCTGCGAGACAAGAAAGAAATACGGTGCAGTAGGCACTGCGATTAATGAGGCATTCCGGATCGAGGACAAAGCCCTGGCAGGAGAGATACTTGTAAGCGAAGAGGTTTTCGCAAGTGTCAAGGACCTATTTGAAGTTCGCCCGAAGCCGGGAGCTGTTGCATTAAAGGGGTTTGACCAGCCGGTCCTGCTGTATAGTGTTGTCGTCTGATGGTTACTGAAGCTGTAAGACTTTCGAATATTTGCTAAACTAACGTCCAGTTCGGCTTCACCGGTCAAGAGGCGTCAATTTGACTCTGACGATTAGCCCTCAACCCTCGGAACTGAGTTCCATCCTAATCTCATAAACAAGTGCTTCGGCATCTAGCTCCACCGAAAAACCCAGTTTTTTAGCCATAACGAGCATTTTATTGTTCTCTGGGGAAACAATGCCCCAAACAGACCTTATCCCCAGTTTCCTCGCGACACTGATGGAATGTTTCGCCAACAAGTTTCCTATCCCTTTTCCCTGCCAAGCATCCTCTACCACTATTGCAAATTCTCCTTTGGTAGTTTCCCTCTCCTGCGGATCCCGCATGATTCGACACACGCCCAAAATCCTCTCGCGAGACTCAATCTCTTGGATGGCCACCATGGCAACATCACGGGCGTAATCTATCCGGGTAAAGCGTTTAATCCACTTCGGTGGCAGTTCCTTAACTACGTCCAAAAATCGGAAAAAGATTGAACGCTTGGAAAGCTCTTTGAAGGCTTCTACCAGTAGCGGCGCATCCTCAGGCTTGATGGGCCGAATAGTTATTGGAAACCCGTCCCGGCTGAAAGCTTTTGTTTGGTAACGTGTAGGATACGTGGCCCGAAAATCGTCCAAAGGCTCAGGCACCTCAAAGTCCACTATTGCATCCCCCATTTCTTGAGAATGAATTCTCGTGTCACATAAGTAAATTTATATCCCGTCCTTCTTTTTGGCCTCGACTTTCGCTTCTTCCATGGAGACAAGCCTCTAAGTGTTTCATTAAGGTGGCGGATAAAGTGCAGTAACCGACCCGGAATGTTCATCATTGCAGCCCTCACCCTAAGGCATTTCGACATCGTATAGGCCTAGTTTCCCACGAACCGCGAAGGGTTGAATCTTGCGAATATTCTGCAGGACCCAAGCATAAGCGTTCGGGTATACGCGGCAGTGTGCGGTAGTTTCATCTTGGAGCGTCATTGGTCGGCAATATACAACATCTGCAATTGCGAGAGCAAAGCCCGCAAGATCTATTTTCGGCGACCTGGAGGAGACGATCAGGATCGAACCGCGATAGTCTGTTGCCCACTTGCGAGTCTCAATGGTCTTCTCACCCTCTGCAATGAGGTTTGCCCACGATTGTTTTATTGAGAGTGCCTTCACAGGAATCATCTCCCATGAATCTAGGAGACGGGGCGAGAACCTGGGACCTTTCTGGTTTTCGTTTAAGACCTTTACTTCCTTGCGTACCGGCCCATGAGTTGCCCTTCGCCAAGGATGTGCCCTTCCATGGCTTTAAGCAGTTGCGCCTTGTTGATCCCAGTGTTGAGAGTCAGAATACAATCCAGGGCGTAAACCTTGAAGTAGTACCGGTGAGTCCCTCCAGGCGGGCACGGTCCTCCGTATCCCAGATTAGACCAGCTGTTGCTACCGTGTTTTGATCCATTGGGTAGAGAACCGGTACGAGGTATGTTTTCTGCCAGGCTTGTTGTGTCCGGAGGGATGTTGAAAAGGACCCAGTGAACCCACGTTCCTACTGGAGCATCGGGGTCATCCATGATCAGGGCAATGCTCTTCGTCTCCGCAGGCCCCCCGCTCCAGGACAGCGAAGGAGAGATGTATTTGTCGTCACATGTGTACGGCCTCGGTATCATTGCTCCTTCTTGAAAGGCCGTGCTCTTCACCTGCATATTCCTAGCTTCTCCTCCTCTGGTTTCTGAGCAGAACGGACTTGGGCCTCCGCAAAGGCCCAAGAATAAGAGTGTGGCGAGTAAGCAAAAGATCCGGTGAATCATCGTAAACCTGCTTGCCTCACGGTGATGAATTTGGCTCTTTCTCAGATTCTTCCACGCGGACCTTTAAAGATCAACTTACATCATCCCACACACTCTCGTTCCCCCCAAGTCTCGTCTCCGCAGTTGACTCTGCTCACATCGGCGGCGACACGGAAATTTTAGTGAAGATGCCAGGTTCGGACTTGAAATCAGATCTCGCTGCTAGTTGCGGCCTGAACGCACTCAACTGTCTGGATAGCGATCTCGAGCTCTTCGTCGGTCGGAACGACTAGCACCTTCACCCGGGACCTGTTCGCCTGAATCTCAGCAGTGCCCTGGCTCCTCGCATGATTACGTGCCGCATCCACAATGATTCCCAGCGAGGTCAAACCTTCGCAGCAACGCTGTCGAACCTCAGCTGAATTCTCCCCTATCCCACCAGTGAACACCAGGGCGTCCACACTTCCCAGCACAGCAAAGTACGCGCCGATATACTTCTTGACGCGATAGCAAAACATGTCCAGTGCAAGCGATGCACGGGAATCGCCGGATTGCGCCATCCGGACCACCTCTCGCATGTCATTGGTACCGCAGATTCCCAGCAGCCCGCTTTGATGTTCAAACAGCGATCCGATCTCTTCATGTGTCTTCCCTGTCGCATCAGCGAGAATGCCCTGAAGGGCCGGATCGAGATCGCCGCATCGCGTGCCCATAATGAGCCCCTCTAAAGGGGTCATGCCCATAGAGGTGTCAACGCTTCGGCCTGCTTGTATCGCGGTGGTGCTGGCACCGTTTCCCAAGTGCAGGGTGATCATGTTCAGCTTTTCCAACGGCTTTTTGAGAGCTAGAGCTGCCTGTTTTGCAACATAGCGGTGGGATGTCCCGTGGAACCCGTACCTACGTACGTGGTGGTCTGCGTAGAAAGTGTAAGGCAGCGCATAATAGAACGCGTGGGACGGCATGGTCTGATGAAACGCCGTGTCAAAGACCGCAACCTGTGGCACCTTGGGAAGATGTTCCCGAGCCACTTCGATACCGGTCAAATTTGCTGGATTGTGAAGCGGGGCCAGAGGAATCATTTCTTTGATAGTCGATATCACTTCGTCCGTGATGAGAATAGGTTCACGGAAGGCCTCGCCACCATGCACAACCCGATGCCCGACTCCGAAAAGATCGCTGAAGTCCCATCCCCTGCCAGAATCGGAGAAGAAATTCATGATGACAGCGAATCCATCGCGATGATTGGCTACCGGTTCAGCACACACCTGCTCTACGAATCCCCTTTCGTTGTCTCTCTTGCGATGCTTCAACCGGCTGCCGGTTCCACCAATTTCTTCGAGTATGCCGGCCTCGAGGACCGACTGGCGAGACATGTCGAAAAGTTGGTACTTAATCGAGGAGCTTCCGGAATTTATAACCAGTACTTTCATTCCGGCTCCCGGAGCGCCTGTGCTTGAATGGCAGTAATCGCAACCGTGTTGACGATGTCGGTCACTGTACAACCTCGGCTCAGATCGTTCACCGGCTTGTTTAGGCCCTGGAGCACAGGACCCATGGCCACTGCATTTGCCGAGCGTTGGACTGCTTTGTAGGTCGTATTTCCAGTATTCAGGTCAGGGAAGATGAACACCGTCGCATGGCCGGCCACTTCGCTCCCCGGCAATTTCGTTCGGGCAACGCCCGCGTCAATTGCCGCATCATACTGGATCGGTCCCTCGATCTTAATGTCGGGCCGCAATTCTTTGACCAATTCCGTGGCCTTTTTCACCTTGTCCACATCTTCACCGCTGCCGGATTCTCCCGTAGAGTAAGACAGCATCGCGACATAGGGCTCAATCCCGAACATTTTGGCTGTCTCAACCGAACTGATAGCTATGTCCGCCAATTGCTCGGGATTTGGATTAGGGTTCACCGCACAGTCACCAAAGACTAGGACACTATCCGGCAAACACATGAAGAACACACTGGAGACGATGGAGAATCCCGGCCGGGCCCGAATGAGCTGGAACGCGGGCCGAATCGTGTGCGAGGTTGTGTGAACCGCTCCAGAAACCATGCCGTCCGCTTGCCCCTGGTAGACCATTAGGGTGCCAAAGTAACTAGCGTCTGCCGTAGCGTCCAGTGCCATTTCCCACGTAACGCCCTTTTGCTGCCGCAGATCACGATAGATTCGGGCATAGAGTTCACGGAGAGGAGAAGCTAATGGGTCAATAATGTTTATCCCCTTAACCTCTACCCCGAGTGAACTGATCTTCTGTCGGATCTCCTCCACATTTCCCAGGAGAGTAATATCAACCACGTCACGTAGAAGCAGGATCTCGGCCGCCCTCAATATGCGTTCGTCCGTTCCTTCCGGTAATACTATGTGCTGCCGCTTCGCCCTGGCACGTTGAATGAGTTGGTATTCGAACATCAGTGGCGAGACTCTGTGGGAACGGGACACCGCGAGGCGTCGTTGCAGTTCGTCGAAACGCACGCTTGCCTCTACGGTTCCCAGAGCCGCAGCAATCTTCCTGGTGTCTTCCGGGACCACCGTACCGCGTACAGCGTTCACGTTGGTTGCTGTGGTGTAAGTATCGGTTTCCACCGACAAAACAGGAACCGAAGAGCCTGAGAGACCTTCGATCAGGTGCTGGACCTGAGGAACCGGCTGGAATCCACCGGTTAGCAGTAGTCCTGAAATATGAGGGTAGGCCGTCGAGCCATCAGCGGCAAGACTTCCGAGAATGATGTCCGATCGATCCCCTGGGACAATAATGAGGTTTCCCTCTTCAATATGATCCAGGAAGTGTGGCAGCTCCATGGCTGCGACCTTGGATTGTGTGACCATGCGATTCATGCTCTCGGTATCGCCCCGGAGTGATTGTGCTTCCAAGGCTCGGGCAATTTCCCCTACCGTAGGCCTCGCAAGTATCGGATGCTCAGGAATCACATAGCACGGAAGGTCCGTCGGGATGGCTTTCCGCAGCTCTTCAAGCACTTCCGTCGTTTGCGCCGGAGGCACTCTATTCGCAATCACTGCCAAGACGTCGCATCGTCGTTGCTCAAGGGCCTCGAGCACAACCCGTACTGCGTCAACGATCTGGTGGGTCGTCTTCTCGCCAACTCTCACAATGGGAATGGTGGGGCACCCAAGGTGGTACGCCATCTCCGCATTGAACCCGAATTCCAGCGGCAGAACGACACTGGTAAAATCAGTGCCAACGCACACAACCACGTCACATTGCTGTTCGAGGATCTTGTACTTGTCGAGGATCAACTTGAAAATCGTTTCCTGACGGTCCCCTCCACCCAACTCCAAGACCTCTTCATAAGAGCATCCGTACATGGCTACAAGGGGAAAACGGGACCCGTACCGTGTCTGGACCAGGTGAATGAGGCGATCCGGCTGATCTTGGGACATGATGACCGGCCTGAAGAATCCTACGGTCCGCCCATGGTTCCAGAGCCACTCCATGAGACCGAGCACAATGACAGATTTGCCGCACTGTGCTTCAGCACCGGCTATGTACATACACTGCGCCATGATTAACTCACTGCTTCTTCAAAGAAGCACGTCATTTTACAAGATTACCAAGAAATAAGTCATCCTTAGCCGGCCTGAACTCTTTTCCAATATTCTATTATCCAGTGCCGCAAAAGAAACTCTGATCTCACCGACATACATCTAATCCGGAATTATGCGGCGGTCTTGCCGCTTCGAGTGGGTTTGCCCCAGAATCCTGTCTGAGTAGTATTTTCCCTGACACGTAATAAGACCCCGGGTGGTTCCATCCTCATGTTGATGAAAACGTCCCTTTTATGCTGTTTCTGAGCGTACCTCACCGTCCGCCCCGCCGTCAACGAGAATTCTGCCGG
>DATJPW010000276.1:0-8542 GCA_035506215.1 Desulfomonilaceae bacterium | reverse complement strand
ATCAACCTGATTGGTCGTGTTATCGACGCGGTTTTGGATGGACAGCCCGTGTTAAAGCTGGATGGCGGCAGTCAAACCAGGGATCCCCTCTACATTCACGATGCCGTACGCGCCTATGCGGCCATTGCGGAAAAAGGGCGGGAGCTGAGTGGCCGTATTATCAACATTAGTGGCGGCTTTGAAATCACGGTGGCGGATCTGGCGCTACTCATCGTGGAGTTGATGGGAAGTAAGATGCGTGTCGAGACGGATTTGACGCGCATGCGTCCCACCGAAACTATGAGGAGTTACTGTGAGAATCAGGAGGCATTTGAGGCCATCGGATGGAAGCCCCAAGTTTCGCTGAGGGAGGGCTTAAAGGAGACGGTGGAACATCTTTCCGGGATACGGTCTAAGAAAGATAAATATCTCATGAAGAAGGTCGCTGGTGGCAGATAAACTATAGCTGCAAACAAGAAAGAAGTGAGGAAACAAACGCGCGTTCCACAAGATCCTGCCTCGATCAACGATTATGTCGTTTGAACTCTTTTGTTCAATTTTGACCATCTCCTTAGAATCCTCAGCCGCAGGCCGCAGGATTTCATCTATCGCTTTCAGGAGAGGCTAAGTTGACAACGTCCATGGCCTGTGTGTGGCGTTGGGAGAAGTCAAACAGCGGTTTATTGCCCCCAATGGAATCTCCTATCACGGTGTTGCACCTGGTTCACACGGTGGGATGGGGAGGAGTGGAAACGGGAATCGTCAAATGGTTGAGAAAGATCGATGCCGCCCGCTTTCCGATTCGTCTGGCGTGTTTTGCCAACTCAGGAGGAACGGAGGCGCCCTTCGTGGATTTCATCAGAAACGAAGGATGGCCAATTCACATGATTCCCTGGGGGCGCCACAAGCCTTTTGTGAAAGCCGCCAGGGCTGTAGCCAGAACGATACGGGAAAATCACATTCAGATTCTGCATACTCACAATTGGTATGCGGACATGGTGGGAGCAATGGTGGCCAGGATCGTTCCCGTGAAGACCGTCACAACCCTTTACATGTGGTCGGACTTGGATTGGAGGCGCAACTTTTTGCAGCAACTGGACAAAATCGCCGTCCGCTTTTTCGACCAAATCACGGTTCATTGCGATTATACCTTTCGTAGAACCGTGGAAATGGGCCTCGCGCGTCCGGAAGAGTTGCGCAAGCTGATTTCAGGGTTTGAATTGCGAAACGGGCAGCTCTCTCCGTGCGAAAGGGAAGAAAGGCGCCGGCAGAGAGGGATTTCGGCGGACATGCCGTTGCTGGTTTATGTGGGGAGATTTCATCCCGAAAAGGCGCAGGATCAGCTCTTGCGGATTTTCGGGAGAGTCGTGACCCAGTGTCCCGGGGCAAGGCTCTGGATTCTGGGCGAAGGGCCGTTGGAAGGGGAGTTGAAAGCGCTATCCAAAGTCTTAGCAATTGATCATGCAGTAAGCTTCCTGGGATTTGTTCCTGAACCTTTTGAATTGCTGGCGCTGGCGGATATCCTTGTTCATCCTTCCAATATTGAAGGAGTATCCCAGGCGATTGGGGAAGGCATGGCGGCAGGAATGCCCATCGTGGTTTCCGACGTCGGCGGATTGCGCGAGATCATGACGCCGGGAATAAACGGCGTCATGGTTCCACCGGGCGACGAAGAGGCCTTTGCACAAGCCGTTTTGGACCTCATTGAAAACAGAGAAAGACGGGCTCAATTAGGAAACGCAGCCAGGAGATTCATTAAGGAACAATATTCCATTGAAATTGCCGTAAGGGAGCTGGAGGATACCTATTCCGAGGTGGCACGGAAATGAAAATGGCGCCCCCGTAGATTCTCCCTATGAAGCTTCACCGGATGTTCTTTCGTTTAATTTGACAGTCTGCATCAACGGGCTGACTGGCAAGAGGCGGCGCAGGTTGGCCAGCCTTAAAGGTGAGAGGCGCCGCGCAGTTCACACATCTCACAAGAAAGAGATGGAATCATGTCAATATCGTCTAATCTGAAAAGGACTGTTCGACCATTCCTGCAAACTCTCTTGGCAAATTACATCTACGAGACTAGATTCGGCTCCGTGAGAATCAAACGGAAATGGGGGACAGGTTCCTGGAATAGGCTTATGCAGCGGACCACTGGGGAAGAGGTTTTTTTGACATCGCTTGATTTGAAAGGGAAGACCGTCTATGACATTGGCGGCTTCATTGGCTTGTTGACCGTAGCCTTTGCTAAGGCTACCGGGCCAACCGGCCAAGTGATCGTCTTTGAACCCAACGAGGAGAACTACTCTCAATTATTGGAGAACCTTCGATTGAACCGGGTCGATAATGTGAGGTCGCTGAAATTGGGTATAGCGAGTAAGAAAAGCCAAGACCAGGTTTTCCTGGTCAGGGAGAATCTTTCCGCGACTGGGAGCCTGGATCAAAAAATCCAATCGAAGATAATCGATGATGGCCATTTTAGAGAATTGCACATTGAAGTGGACACTTTGGATAACGCAATGGCCACCCACGGTTTAGCTAAGCCGGATTTCATTAAGATCGACATTGAAGGCATGGAGTATCCAGCTTTGTTGGGCATGACCGAGATCCTCCGGAAATACTCCCCGCAACTCCATATTGAAATCCATGGGGCGGATCAATCTAGCAAGCGTGAGAACATTGGCAGAGTCGTGGAGTTCTTGCAGTCTCAGGGATATTCAATTTGGCATGTGGAGACGCAAAAGGATATCGACACCCACAACTTTGTGATCGCCCAAGAGGGGCACATTTTCTGCAGGCGGTCAGAATTCCGATTGGCACATAGCGTCACAGTCGGCACTGTGAGCGGCCGTAAAGTCTCGCATGCAGACCATGAAATTGCCAGTTTACAAAAATAATAGCGAGTTCGATATTTCGTTCTTATATCAGCGACTGTATCGCACAGGCAATAATCGTCTGCAGGTGAGGAGAGGCTTGTTGCCCGTCCCTAGTTGCGAAGGAAGTGTGACTCGGAGCGCTTTTCTGCCAAGCTCGGTGCGGAGAACATCTCGACAGAATATTCCACGCTGACTCTCGGGAAAGGACCTAGCAGTCTGACCGGTTGAAAAGGGAAGATATCGACAGCCCTCAATCCGGACTGCTCCTGTTGGATACTTGTAAATGTACTCAAGGATAAGAAGATTCTATCAGGTTAAATCGATAGTGAAGAGCGCAGTTTATAAGGCCGTGAGCCCGTGGCATTCGGGAAGAGGAAGTATCCTGATGTTCCACCGGGTCTGTCAAGAGCAAGACAAATCGGCTATCAAGTTCAATTCGGTGCTGGAGGTGACTGCACAATATCTGGAGCGGATAATACTCTATTTCCTGAAGAATGACTACCGCTTCGCTGCAATAGATGAAGTGCCGGAGGTGTTAGTTAGCAATTCGAAAGGCGCGCAGAAGATTGTTGTTTTCACTTTTGATGATGGATATGCGGATAATCATCTGCTGGCCTATCCGCTGTTGAAGAAATATGAAGTGCCTTTCGCAATCTACATTACCACTTCATTTCCCGAGCACACTGCTGTCTTATGGTGGTACATGCTGGACGATCTGGTTTCAAAGAACGACCGCATCTGTTTTGGATATGAGGGGCAGAGATTTGAGCTGGACTGTTCAACCCCGCACCTGAAAGAAGGAGTGTTCTTAAAGATAAGGCAATTGATTATATCTTGCGGGGAAGGGAAGTTGTCTTCATTGCTCCAGGCTGTATTCGAAGAATACGGCATCAGGCCGGACTTAAAGATCAGGGAGATGGCGCTAAGCTGGGAACAGATCGCTGAACTGGCACAGGATCCGTTGGTGACGATCGGAGCCCATACCTTGAACCATGTTGCGCTGAGCAAGCTCGGGGTCAAGGAACTGATGCATGAAATAGTGGAATCAAGAAGACTGATCGAATCAAAAATCAAAAAACCGGTCAGGCATTTTTCCTATCCCTTTGGCGGGAAAAATGAAGCCGGCCCAAGGGAATTCAATGCCGTAAGGCAGTGCGGATTTGAGACTGGGACCACGTCTAGGACGGGAAACCTTTTCTCAGGCCATCGGTTTCACCTCGAAGCATTGCCCCGGCTTTTGGTCGACGGGAATATTGAAGATGCCAGAGATCTGGAGGTGTTTGTAAGTGGCTTCATGCCTTTTGTGCATAATCGACTTAGGCGGTTGGTATTCGACTCACCTTCAATCGTTGGGAAGATAAAATACTGACATATAGAAAACGAGAAAATATTGATAAGCACGTCTTCGGGGGTTCAGGGCAAAAATCGCTTGTGGAAACAAGAGCCAGCAAGTCAGGAAACGGCCGCAGCTATTTAGTTTCTGTCGCGAAACTGCCGGATCTTAGGAAAGCTCCCCTCCTCGGCTGAGGAGGGGATTTGGCCCGCAGGGCCGCTGGGGTGGTGGGAGTTCCCGTAAGACCGAGACTTGCTTGGCTTTTTCCGGATTGTTCGAACCACCCCGCCGCAGCTTGGGGCTGCGGCTGCCCCTCCTTACCCAAGGAGGGGCAGTCTGCTGCGAATATCAGTAATTGCCTTCCGAAGCTGCTGAAGGACAGTGGCCTCAGATCGAGCGGCAACTTGGACCAACCAGCTACCACTTACCACCACGCAGGAAACGGACACGGTATGAGTCTACCGGGCAGGGCACTTTCTGTCATAGGTGCACTGCGCATCCTTGAAACGGCATTCAGAACCAGTTTCAACGAAGAACTCTTTCATTGGAAGGTATCGCGGCCGGGCGCCCGGCTTCACCTTGCAGAGCATGCGACACTGACTACGCTGGAACTGCCGATTCCAGGCATGGACGCCGTGACTGTCTACGATTGGGCCAGCACGGCGCGAGGTGCGGGTCGCGATCTTTACCGGCAAGCCATCGCCGGCCACACCTTGATCAGCATCGGTGGAACTGCCGACAGTTGCCGAGCCAAAGCGAAGCTCGGACTGCAAGTGGTAGGGAGTATGTACATTTACACCCGAATTCTCCGCCCGCGCCTGGCCCGGTATGTGTGGGATAGCGTGCGGGGGACGCGAGCCTCAGGACTGCCGCCAAGAGTACAGGCAGAGCCGGTTGAGCAGTTTGGAATCAATGACATATCCGGAGAATGTGTGCAATGCCTGTGGCCGCAGAGAACGGCAGAGTGGGTCAATTCGCTGCTCAAGTGCCCAGTGGGAAGCCCACGAGGCTTCGTGCTTCGCAATACGCAACGGGCGTTGGGGTATGGCGTCCTCATGCAATTTGGTCAATTGTGCCGGATCGTGGACCTCCGGGTCGCCTCTGGCGATCAGGCAGACTGGGACCAGGCGATAGCCGCACTGGTTGCCGTCGTCGAGCGTCAGCCGGGAACGAGGATGGTTCGTTCGGCAGCTACCTGCCGATCAATGGCCAGTGCGTTGACGGCAAACGGATTCTGGAAAGGGGGCCGGATACGGATATATAGCAAGGATGCTCTGGATGTCAGCAATATCCATCTCACCGCGTCGGACGGAGACTTGTTGGTTCTCTAACTCTTGGGAAAGTGACAATTGCTGAGTTTTCCGCAAGCGAAGGGAAAGATTGAGAATTTGCGTCGAGAATGACCGAGAAAACTCAGGGGATTCGAAAACTATGAATGCGGAATCGCGGTAGAAGGGCAAAACGCATCGCTTTACCCGAAGCCTCAAGTTCACAAAAATATCATCCCCATGTAACCTGCAATTAACACCTTTACGGTTTCATATACACGGTTTTTTCGCACCGGTGTACCCGTCAGCATCGGCGGAGAGGGTGATGGCGGCTGCCCGTGACTGCGAATGGTGACCATGGAGTGCTCTTCCGCCTTGCCAGAAAGACACCGTCGATTCCCTCCCAGGACTCAGGCATTGCCTGCATGAGAAGGAGCAGATCAATAATGAAGACCAAGCGCCCTATTCCGTGGAAACGATTCTGTTTGTGGATGTTCTTTTTGCTCTGTTGCTTGTCACCCTGCTCGGTATGGGCTGGGAATGAAGAGCTAGGGAAGACGGCGACGGGAAGTAGGGACCGATCGACCCCGTTGCCCGACTATCAATTCGTTCCGGGAGATACCATCGAGTTGAAGTTCTTCTACAACCCGGACATGAATGAGGTGATACAGATTCGGCCCGATGGGAAGATCGCTATGCCTTTGATTGGCGATGTGGAGCTGGATGGCAAGACAGTGACAGCGGCTTCCAAAATGATTGAAGAGTTGTATGTCCCTCACCTGAAAACTCCGCGGGTTACCATTCAGATTAGAAGCTATGCAGCACAGAAAGTCTATGTGGGGGGCGAAGTACAGCGGCCGGGCGTCGTGAACTTATCCTCCGAATTGACCGTGCTGGATGCAATTATGGAGGCGGGAGGCAGAAAGGTGACGGGCAGCTCCAGCACGGTGGTGTTAGTCCGGAGAACCCCGGACAATACTCCGCAAATGCAGAAAATCCCTCTCACTGGTGAAGATGGCCAGTTCTCCGAACAGGTCATGACTTTGCTGTTGCGTCCCTATGATGTAGTGCTCGTGCCAGAGACCAAGATTGCCAGATTGAACCGATGGGTCGATCAGTATATCCGGCAAGTGGTGCCCTTTACAATGTATGCCAGTTTTAGTTACATCCTAAATCCAGGAATTTTCCAAAAATGAGCCTATTTCAATCTGAAGAGCAATTCGGGCGCCCCTCCGACACTTGGAAGATCTTCGCCGGCCTTATTGTCCAAGAACGGAAAATGATCGTGATGACGGTGGTTACAGCTCTCTTGAGCACCTATATTGTGCTGCAGTTCTTGTCGGATCAATATGCAGTGGATGCCAGTCTGTTGGTCAAGCTTGGACCAGAGAATGTGGAAGTTCCTGTGACCGCCCAAAGTGGAATGGTGACGACTTTTGGCGTTCGAAAAGAGGAAATCAATTCTGAAGTGCAGATGTTGAAATCGCGAAGTCTTATTGAACAAGTGGTGGAGAAACTGGGTGCGGATGCATTCACAAAGGAACCGCCACGGGTCACGGGATTTTTCTCTTCCGTGAAACACGGCATCAAGAGCGTCTTTCGCTGGGGCAAAGAAACGGTCGAATCGTTTCTGGTGGCCGCTAATTTGATAAATAAACTGGATGACCGGCAAAAAGCCATCCTGGCGGTAGAAAGATCGTTGATGGTCGAACCGGTCAGAGAATCGGATGTGATCACTGTTTACTACAAAACAACGGATCCGGATCTCTGTGTCAAGTTCGTCGAGACGCTGCTGGAGTTGTATTTGGAGAATCACACCCGCATCAGGCGCAACTCCACGGCCAAGGATTTTTATCAAGAACAAATGCAAACTGATATGAAGCGGCTGCACCAGATTGAAGCCAACCGCAGTGCAGTGAGGACAAGATGGGACCTCTTTTCGGTGGCGGATCAAAGGAGTCTGCTCCTGAAGGAGTTAATGGAACTGCGAACGCAGATGGATATCCATGCCAGCGAGCGCGCCATGTACCAGAAGCAGCAGGCGGTGATGCGTGAGCGCATGGATGCTCTGCCGGACTCGGTAAACCAGTCTGAAACAGTCAGTCCCAATCCCACGGTTCAGCAGTTTAAGGATCAGATTGCGAACCTGCAGCTGGAAAAGGCCAAACTATCGAGCCGCTTCGCTCCGGGATCGCAGACCCTATCCGATATTGACGCGCAAATCTCCGCTCTGACAAAATTGCTGAAGGAAGAGGAGGCCACTCAGGTAGCCGCTCATGTTGAGGAGTCTAATCCACTGAAAAGGGAATTTCAGCAGAGCATTGAACAATTGGACGTAAAAATCGCAGGCCTCGATGCCAAGATCAAGGAGATCCAATTGCCAGTGGCCCAGATTGAGAACATTCTGAAACGGCTAAACTCGGGGGAGGATCAGCTGGAAAAGGCAAATCGGGAACAGAGACTTGCGGAAGAGATCTATGTGGGTTCCGCAAGACGCCTGGAAGCGGCGCGAATTTCGAATGAATTGGATCAAGATCGCGCGGTCAATGTCGCCATTCTGTCTCCCCCAATCAAGCCATTGGAGCCAGTGTCGCCGCGCCGGTTGCTGATGCTGGGTCTCGCCCTTCCAGCTGGAGCCATGCTGGCCATTGGCTTTGTGCTTTTCATGCATTATGCGCAGAATACTTCGGGTGAACCTGGGATCACCGAGCCTGGTGTCGCTGCGAGTACCCAATCGGGTCCGGCAGTCGCTTCTGGGGAAGGGAATCGTGACAGCGGAGAGAAATCCCCGGAAAAAAAAGGATCGGCATCAGCGGGGTGACCTTTGCACGCTTCATGAATATTAATTCTGAATCTTCGTGAGAAATTCAGGCACAGATAAGAAAAGACAGGTTCATGGACGCAAAGAAGGACGTGGCGATTATCATCGTGGGTCTGAATGCCTGTAAGTATGTGCGGGAAGCTCTTCAGTCTCTACAAGTTGCCGAATGGAAAAGCTATTCTCACGAAGTTATCTATGTCGATAATAGATCTACTGACGATACACTGGCCGTAGTTCACGCCGATTTTCCGAGCATCCAAATCATTGCCAATTC
>DATJPW010000275.1:0-10122 GCA_035506215.1 Desulfomonilaceae bacterium | reverse complement strand
GGCTTCTGCTGATATTTTCGCTCTTGGCGGTGATGGCGCTGGCTTTTAATATTAAGCTGATCGTCGATGTCGGCAGCTTTATGACGACAAAAGACAAAGTCTATGAAGCGCGATCCACGGGAGAACAGTCAACCGGTTCCGGTGATTTGACCAATTCGGTCACAGATCTCAGAAATGGGTTAATCGTGCTTTTTGGAATTCTCGTTATATGTTTCGCTTCCATCCTGTATCTGTTTGTGAGTCGAGTTGTGATACCTCTGCGCAGAGTTATACGTGTTACGGGCGAGATCGCTAAAGGCAATCTGAGCATGACGGTACCCGCTTGTCACGGCAATGACATCGCGGAACTCAGCTCCATTCTGAATGATCTTACGGTCAATTTCCAGGAAGTGATGCTGCTTACAGGGGCTACGGTGGGAAATTCTTCTGTCGCAGTTGAAGAAATCGAAAAGGCTTTGAACAAGCAGCCTGTCGAGCCGAGCACTGATTTGAAACAGCAGGTGGTTTCCCTCAAAAGGGACATGAGCATGCTGCACGGTGTCGTGAAAAGTTTCACGTTTTATAAGGCCGATTTTAATGGTCGGAATGTAGTGCCACGCGGCCCGAAAGTGAAGACTCGGACATGAAATATGCGCCGGTATGTATGGTGAGATGGCTTGAAGTGCGGTTCAGCACTGAAGTCCGGCGTCATCTTTTTGTTGTACCGGGCAGGCGCCCGCGTGATGAAAGGGATAAGTTATGACAGACACTCAAATCCTTCAGGATTACTGCAATGAGGCTCGGGAGCTTCTTGAAGAAATGGACAACAGCCTTTTACGCCTTGAGCGGGAAGGCGGCACGCCGGAACTGTTGAACAATATTTTCCGTGCCGTGCATTGCATAAAAGGTTCAGCTCAGTATATCGGCCTTGATCGCTCCAGTGCGCTGACCCACGGCCTGGAGAACCTCCTGGACCGGCTCCGCGAAAAAATTATGGAACTGGATCCCAAGCTCACTGATTTATTGTTCCGAGCAAAAGATCTGATTTCAATCTTGGTGGCAGAGGTGTCTGAGAATCAAGAAGAAAAATCCGACATCTTTCCCATGATGCAAGAACTGGACACTATTCTTGGTAAAGCTCCCGCCGGCGCTCCACAGATTGCAGCAGCAGAAGTGGAACAAACAGGTCCCCCCACCGAGGAAACAACGGATGAAGACAGGATCACCGAAGTATCCGGCGACGGCGACAACCTGTCCGAACCCATGGTGCTGGATGCAGCCAACGGGTCAGCGGCGGATATGTCGGATGGACCGGCGGAAGAATCGGCCGTAGGAACAACGGAAACCATTCACGATCAAGGTGCGACCGGTGAGGACCTGTTCAATCGTGAAGCTATCGAGAAAACCGCTTCGCACCTGCTGAACATCGCTCTATACCTTGATGATCTGCAGGACGGCATTCGCCCCAGCGAAGTACTTGATCCTCTTCTTCAGACTCTGAACACAGTGAAACGATCCTTTGCGACCATCGGGATGCCCGAGGCTCACACTACCCTTGCGGCCCTTGAGGATCGTCTCAATTCGATTGAATCTGACAGAGAAGATCTTTCCGGAGATGAAGTCGAAGAATTGCGCTCTTTGTTGCAAACTTTGAAGACTTATTTTCCAGCCGAGCTTTTCCCGGTCCTTGAACACCGCAGCACGTCCGGGAACTCGAACGTTGCCCAAGAATCGAAAATGGAGCCCTCCGCTTTTGTGCGCGAGATGTCGGGAGTGCCTGGTCTCGATCTATCCGCGGCTCAGGCTATTGAGAAGGCCGGGTTCTTTTCTAAGGAACAATTGAGCAAAACGGATCTGTCTACGCTAACGAACGTCGCAGGAATATCGTCTTCTACTGCCGAAGCGGCCCTTAGATACACGGGAGCAATGAACGGTGCTCCGGGACCGCGACGGCCGCCACGCAAAACCGACGCCTCTATGTTGGCCGATGTCGATGATGAACTCCTGAAGGAGTTCGAACAGGTTTTCGACGAGGCCTTTGCGCCTGCAGCGAAGCACAAGTTTGATGTGGGGTCTTCTCAGGTCGGTCGCGCGGCTGATCTGTTGGCGGAAGTGGGGGTCGTAGAGGAAAGTGACGATCAGGAAATCATAGAGATTTTCCTGGGCTACGGTCATGAAGTGTTGGATAAACTTCGCCCCATTGTCACCAAAGTGGGCCAGGGGACAACAAATCGAAATGAAATGACTTTGTGTGCCGATTGGATAAAATCCATCCGCTCATCATCCGGTTACATGGATTATCGAAAGCTCGAGTCATTCTTGGATGATTGGTATGAAAAGACGCTCTGGGCGGCGGATCGTATCGAATCGCTCTCAGGCAAGGACTTTCTGTTCATGCAGGGGAACTTCTTAAAGTTCCAGGATTTCTTACTGGGGATGGAACGGGCCCTTAATCCGAATATTCGTCCAGCGGAGACGGTTGTTGATTATGGGAAAGATGAGTTTCGCGGTGTCGGCTCCGAAGCGGCTGCGGCGGTGTACACGACTGCGGCCGAGCCGGCCGAAAGTCAGCGTCCCAAAACCGTTTCCCCGCCACCGGGCTTACAGGCGGAAAGCGTATCAATGATCGTGGAAGAAGAGCATCCACGGCCGATAATGTCTGCCCCGAGCCGGCCGGCCGAGGATGCGCGGCGTGACTTCGCCGTCGAACGAGAGAGTGAGCCATCAGAACCTAGTGGTTTTCAGGAAATGCTTATGGAGAGAGATTCACGGGAGAGTGCTGTCGTCAGGACGATGCGTGTGGACTCGTTCAAAGTGGACACCCTACTCAATCAGGTGGGAGAACTGGTCGTAAACCGCTCTTACGTCGAGCGTCTGTCGCAGGATTTGAAAGACTTTCATCGAATTCTGATCTCAGTGGGCCGAGTGGGCAAAAAGGAAATTCAATCGGCCAGGGAGATCGCGACAAAGGTTAGCGAAGCCAGCCTTACTCTCGGTCGGGTTGCCAACGATATTCAGGAAGGTGTCATGAAGCTCCGCATGCTGCCTGTAGGCCAGCTATTCAACAGGATGCCCCGCCTCATAAGGGATCTTTCGCGGCGAGTGGGCAAGGCGGTAAATCTTGAAGTCCACGGAGCGGATACCGAGGTAGACAAGAGAGTTATCGAGCAGATTTACAACCCATTGGTTCACCTGGTGAGAAACGCTGTAGATCATGGGATTGAGGACAAGGAAACTCGCAAGAAATTAGGCAAGAGCGAACAAGGTTTGATAACGCTGCGCGCATATTCTCAGGGCAGCCAGGTGGTCGTCGATGTGGAAGACGATGGGGCCGGCATAAGCACGTCTGCGGTGCTGGAAAGAGCTGTCGAAAATGGGCTGATAGATTTTCAGACCTCCACGGGCCTTTCTCGTCAAGAAATTTACAATTTTCTGTTTCTTCCAGGATTTTCTACAAGTCACATGGTGACTCGCACCTCCGGCCGCGGTGTGGGAATGGACGTGGTGAAAAAGGATGTGGAAAAGATCAACGGCCACGTTGAGATCGAATCATGGGAGAATCAGGGTACCCGAGTTTCGTTGAAGATACCTTTGACTTTGGCGATCATTCAGACATTGCTCGTCCGGACTGCGAATCATGTTTTTGCCATTCCCATGGCTGCTGTTCGAGAAATTGTTCGCATAACTCCCGAGGAAATAATGTCTCTCGAAGGCTTTAATGTCGTCAAATTCAGAGAAGAAACCATACCGGTCATCAGGATAAATGAAGTGTTTAAATTAAGGAATCATGAATCTCAGGTATTTCCGAGGTTCCTCGTCCTGAGTACTATAGGACCGACAAGCATCGGACTTCTGGTGGAAGATCTCATGGGCGAACAGGATGTGGTGATCAAGCCGCTGGGAGAGCACGTTTTTGAAAGTAGGGGATTAGCTGGTTCCACTATACTCGGAGATGGTACCATTGCATTGGTGCTTGATATTACGGAAATCATTGAGGATGTCATAGCGGCACATAGTCAGCTTGCCCCACAGGGCCCTTGGCAGACCCGGTCGGATCTCCGATCTGAAGACAGCCAAACCCGAAATCTCTAAAAGGAAGAAGATTCGATGGGCCAGCTTGTAGCTATCGTTAGCCAGAAGGGCGGAGTGGGCAAAACCTCGACAGCGGTAAATCTGGGTGCCTGTATTTCGGCAGCAAAAAAAAAGGTACTTTTGGTTGAGATTGATCCTCAGTGCGGGCTGGCCAAGTGTTTTGGCCTGGATGGCCCGGAAGTGCAAACGGGAATCTTGGATGTCATTAAGGACGGTGCTTCACCTGACGTGGTTACTTTCCAGAGCCATCCACGTCTGCCCCGCTTGGAGGTTATTCCCGCAAACATCAAGTCCTTGCCTGAAGAAAGGAAATACTTGGAATTGCTCCAAATGGACGTCAGTTGTTTGCGCAGATTCCTCGGTCAAATCAAGGCATCGTATGACTTTGTTTTTCTGGACTGTCCTCCCAGGCTGGATAGTCCCACCTATGCAGCTATGGTCGCGGCTGATTCTTATCTGATTCCGATTCAGTGTGAGTATGCGGCGATGGGCACGGTTGGCACGGTTTTGAAGGCCGCCCTGGAGGTGAAAAGGCTACATAATTCCAGGTTGGGGATCTTCGGGTTCCTCTTGACAATGGCGGACAAGCGGGCGGGTTTCACACTCAAAGTAGTTCAAGAAGTGAGGCAATACCTAAAGGACCACGTCTTCAGGACTATCATTCCAAGAGACCCGCGCTTGGCCGAGGTCCCCATGAGACGAGAACCCGTCATCGCTTACGACATGCAGTCCCCCGGTGCAAAAGCGTATATTCAATTGGCCAGGGAAGTGCTGACGAAATATTGAAGCAATGCGGCGGAACCGCATCTTGCTTAACTCAGTTCGCCGAATTAACATAATGGGAGATCTCAAACCCTCGATGCAATAGACACTGACTACATGTGTTTCGTAGTTCTTGAAAGCCATTTGTGTTCATTTTTGAAGCCGTTCCTAGAGCGGCATCGATAAACGCGGGCACGAGGCCACGGGTTTGCTGTATGAATGCTATGAATCTTGACAGCTCGAATAATAAAACAAGAGTTCTGGTTGTGGACGATTCCGCGCTGATGAGCCGCCAAATAACCAACATACTGAACTCGGCGTCGGACCTTACCGTCATAGGACGAGCGAAGGATGGCCTGGAAGCTTTGTCCATGGTCGATGAACTTAAGCCTGATGTGATAACCCTGGACGTGGAAATGCCGAACATGAACGGGATCACGGCCCTAAAACATATCATGGTGAAGCACTCGACCCCGACCGTAATGATCAGCGCGTTGACCACCGAGGGCGCAACGACTACTTTCGATGCACTCAAATATGGAGCGATCGATGTCATAGCCAAACCTTCACGCAGGGAAGACGAGAGCCTGGAAGCGCAGGAAGCGGACATAATCGCCAAAGTAAGACGTGCCGCCGCGATCAGGACCGGTCGACTCCGTTACGTTAAGATACGGAATAATGACTGGGTGTACACAAAACAGGGGCATGGAAAGCCTGAAGCGACGACCAGGTTTATTGGCATTGGGACAGGCACTGGTGGTTACTACTCGCTGCTTAAGATTGTTCCGGCCTTGCCGTCCGAATTCAATGATGTAATGATTGCGGTTGTTTTACTGGCTGCGCGCTACATCGAACCCTTTGCGAATTACCTGGACGCTCACAGTGCAGTGCCTGTCAAGACGGCCGAAGAGGTAACAGTGTTGGAAAGAGGTACATGCTACATCTGTTCCAACCAAAACAGGTTAATACTACATAGCGACGGCGACGGAGTCCCCCGGCTGGAAGCTGCGCTTTCGGCTCATACTGAAAACGGGGAAGCGGCGATTGACCAAATGTTCGGATCGTTGGCCAGGACTGTTGGCGACAAAGCGGTTGCCGTTGTATTGACCGGCCCTGGCTGTGCGGGTGCTCAGGGTTTGGCGGAAGTCCGCAAGGCCGGAGGCATAGGAATAGTTCAAGACATTAACAATTGTGTGGATCCGTCCATGCCTATCGCGGCGCTTGAGCTGGGGTCGGTGGAAAGAATACTGCCTGACTATCTCATGGCGGACTTTCTTCTGAACCTTACCCAACTAGGCGTTTGAACAATGATCTCATCCATTGAATAGATAAATCGAACCCGGATTTGGTTTTGTCGTTCGACATAATCAAGTTGTCGGGCGCTCGAAAGGCCCAAATTATGAATAATGATAAACTCGGACCCAATGACAACGTTGGAGAACCCGAGTCTTTTCAGCGTGGTGATCAACAGGCGTGGTCTGCTAAGCAAAATGGCTATGGCATGAACTATGGTTACGGATACGGAGCACATGAGGACCACGCGGACGAGGAAGATTCTTTCGGGCACTATTGGCATGCCGTCGTATACAGGAAACGGATTGTGGCTATAGTCTTGCTGGCAGGTCTGGCATTGGGCTACATATTCGCCCAGACCCGCATTCCCGTCTATCGTTCGACGGCGATGATTGAAATTGAAAAGGTCTTTCCTCACTCAGCGGTCATATCGGACCTTCTCACGTTGTTCGGTCAATCAGAGATCTTCTATCAAACCCAGATCGAGTTGCTGAGAAGCCAAAATGTCGTCCGCAGGTTTTTGGAGATGATGAACGAGATCCCACAGCATAATGCTGTGTTCAAGACCGCACGTTCGTCTGCTGAATCAAAAGCAGCGGGAGCGGAAGCAAAATCCGAGGAAGAAAAAAAGAAGGCCCAACTGCTTAGCGAAGCAGTTGAAAAAGTGCAGGCCACACCGGTAAGAGGGACGCAACTGATCGAAGTCCAGATGGAGGCCGAAGATCCACATCTTGCCCAACAGATGTTGGGGGCCTATGTTGGAGCGTTTATAGAGGAAACTCAGCGTAAGAGGAGCGAACTCGCGGACAAACTGAGAGGCTGGTTGCGTAAAGAATTGGAAGAGACGGAAAGGCAACTACGCGAATCCGAGCGGGACTTGCATGAGTTTACCGTCAAGCATGGAATCATTTTTCTGGATAACAACCCCAACCACAGCCTCACTTTCTTTAATCGGGCCGGCGAAAATTTGGCCCAATCCAAGGATAGTCGATTACAACTCGAAGCATTGGATCAGGAAAAAGACTCATTGCCTCCTCAGGCAAGCAATGAATATCTCAATTCCTTGAAGAGCCAGTTGACTGCGCTCAAGTCCGAGTACACTTCCATGAAGGCCATCTACGGCCCGGACTATTTCAAGATGGGGATAATAAGAAACAAGATCCAGTCGCTGGAAAACGCAATCGCGGAACTGGAAAAGAGCGCTCTTTCATCCGCACTGGAAACCGCAAAGAAAAAAGAGGAGCTTGCAGGACAGACGTACGAGAAGCAAAAAGAGGACGTGATGAAACTAAGTCCTCTGGCCGTGCAATATCAAATTCTGAAGAGAATGGTTGATGCTAACGGACAAGTCTATGTGACGCTTCTTCAAAAATATAAACAGGCGGCGGTTGATAATGAAGTGATGGGACACAACATTATCGTTTCCAGTGCGCCTACATTGCCGATGGCGGCGGTGTATCCGAATAAGACCAAAATCATGGGGATTGCGGCCCTGCTGGCGCTGCTTGGAGGAATAGCCTGCGCCATAGGTCTGGAGCAATTGGATCGGACCGTAAAGACGACAGGTGAAGTCGAAAAACACCTCAATATCCCCATCCTCGGTCTGGTTCCGAAAATAGGTCGTGAGAAGAGACATAGTATTAAGGACGCGAAAATTCGTAGCGCGGAATTCTTGCCGTATGGATTGCCGGTGTCACCCTTTGCGGATGCGATTAGAATCGTGCAGCATACGGTTGCAGGATTTGTCGGCGTAGATTCCGGCGTCGCCATTTGCGTTTCGAGTGCCCTTCCGCTTGAAGGAAAAACTTTCATAGCGATTTCTATGGCAACGGCGGTTGCGTCCGAGAACAGAAGATCAATCGTCATCGACGCTGACATGCGGCGGCCTCGAGTTCAAGAGGTGTTTCAAACAACTGACAACGGTGTAGGTCTTACGGATTTGCTTACCGGCAAGATCACGGACCTGAAGAGGGCTGTACAAAAATCTCATGTGCCTGGCCTGTTTTTCATGAGTGCTGGGACTCTTCCGAGGAACCCGGTGGCTCTCCTGAAGAGCAAGACTATGGAAGAGATAGTGGAAGCCTGCAAGAAAGCGTTCGACTTCGTCATTATCGATGCTCCTCCTGTGCTGGGACTTGCTGATGCGACCATTATCAGTCGCTATACTAACGGGCTTATACTTGTGGCAAAGCAGGGACACACTTCGGTGGACGTCCTCCGGCAAGCTCAGGATGCGGTGGTCAGAGCGCAAGGTCGCCCGCTGGGAGTTGTCCTTAACATGGCTGAGCCTAGAGCGGGCAAATATTACTACTACAATACAAAATATTACCAACGCTACTATCACAGAGAAAATGCCTGAAAGCGGCGTAGATAAATCCGTCATTGAGAAGTCGCAAGACCCGGAAGAGTGTGCCATATCGGGAACAACTAGGGTAGTCACCACGCGGAATCAGGTCTCGACCGACCTGGGAAAAGAGGTGGCGATACTCAACCTGGATAGCGGCATCTATTATGGATTGAACGAAGTGGGTGCAGACATTTGGAATTTTATTGATAAACCGCGATCGGTTCTCCAAATTCATGGTCATATTCGAACCCAATACGAGGTCGATCCGGACCGGTGCTACAGAGACTTGGTGGAGCTTCTCAAACAGCTTGCCGATGCCGGCTTGGTTGAATTACTGCATGAGAATTCTGTATAGATTTTTTGGGTTACCTATACGAGATCAGCGGCTTCTACTATACTCATTAGTGCTCTTGACTTTATTCAAATTTGCGCTCCGCTGGTTTTCTCTTAAGACTCTACTGTTCTTCTCCACGAAAGCTTCCTCAGCGAATGCCGACCCTAAGTCGGGGACAAAGGGCTCCCCGGATCGAGTGGCTTGGGCCGTTTCATCCGTTGCTCGACGCATTCCGACCCTGGGCAACTGCTTGGCCGTTGCCCTCGCCACGAAAATGCTTCTGAACACCGAGGGTTGTCCCGCCAATTTGAGGATAGGAGTCACCAAAGGAGATTTTGGGCAATTGGAAGCTCACGCATGGTTGGAGAGCAAGGGTAAAGTGCTGATCGGCTCGGCCGAAGGCGATCGCTATACTCCGTTGCCCCTCTTTGATGGAGAAAACAAGTGAGCGGGATTGCCGGCATATTCCTGCGTGACGGAAGCCCCGTACATGACTCGGTATTGGCCGCGATGCTTCAAACCATGAATTATCGTGGCCCGGACGGCTCTTCCATTTGGAACGAAGGAATGTTGGGGCTGGGCCATCTGATACTAAATAGTACGCCTGAATCGCTAAACGAGAACCTGCCAAAATCCAATGAGACCGGTCACCTGATTATCACCGCGGATGCCCGTATCGACAACCGAGATGAACTTATGGCCGAGTTGTCGATAACAAGCGAGCTGAGAAAAACAATTGATGACGACAAACTGATACTTCTTGCCCACGAGATGTGGGATGAGGCAGCTCCTGAGAAACTGGAGGGAGATTTCGCTTACTGCATCTGGGACCGTGTCGAAAAGAAACTCTTTTGCTGCCGAGATACTTTCGGGGTCCGGCCTCTTTATTACTATCTTGATGACAAGATCTTCGCCTTTGCAAGTGAAATAAGACCGTTACTGAAGCTGGATGGGATCCCCACGCGGCTCAACGAGGTCATGGTAGCAGATTACCTGATCGGGATGCAGGACGATCAGGCTATTACCTTTTACAAGGGTATTTTTCGGCTGCCACCCGCCCATTGTATTACTGTCGATCCTCACGGAGTGAGAATTCGCCGCTATTGGTCTCCCCAACTTTCGCGAAAATTAGAATTGAACTCCGACGAAGAATACGCAGAGGCGTTTCGGAATCTATTCGTGGAGGCAGTTCGTTGCCGATTGCGAAGCGTATATCCTGTTGCAACCACCTTGAGCGGTGGTCTCGA
Source organism: Desulfomonilaceae bacterium (assembly GCA_035506215.1). GTDB lineage: Bacteria > Desulfobacterota > Desulfomonilia > Desulfomonilales > Desulfomonilaceae > DATJPW01. Next base: position 68 of record DATJPW010000275.1, on the reverse strand, counting down.
TTCATCCAGCGTGACGTGTGTTGCAAGAGATCTTCTGAATAACGGAGAAAAGAGACCACTACGTACTT
>DATJPW010000274.1:0-21758 GCA_035506215.1 Desulfomonilaceae bacterium | reverse complement strand
GCTTGGGAAGAAAATCAAATTCTTGAGGGAAAATATATTAACAAGTGAAAAGAATCTGGTTTCCTCGGCCCTGAATATGGCCAAGACAGAGGAGATGTTGCTCAAGGGCTCGTTCGATCAGGCCACAAAAGAAGCTTCACGCGTGCGATCGCTGGAGGCTCAGTATGCCTTTCTCAAGAAAGATGTAGATACCGGCGCGGAATTCCAAAAGATCCTACTCAAAGAATATAAGGAGATGGATATTCGGGCTCGCACGATAAGTAATGATATCCGGATGGTGGACCGCCCCAGGGTAGGGGCCAAGCCATCCTGGCCGAAGAAATGGCTATTCTTGCTCATTGGTTCTATTGTGGGGGCAGTGGCCGGCGTATCTTCCGCGTTTTTCGTGGATCGATTGGACGACACTTTGAGGAGTCCGATGCAGATTGATACAAGGTTCAAAGTCATGCGACTTGGCGCTGTCCCTCACATTGCAAAGATGGCCGCAGGAACGGCGGGTGGGAAGGCAATTGTCACCCGACCCTATGAGTTCATGGCTTACGATCACCCCAAGACCTTGATTTCAGATGCTATCAGAAACATTCAGACTTCGATTTTGCTTTCGAATCCCGATACTCCGGTCCAATGCATGCTGGTTACAAGCGCATCGGCGAGTGAAGGGAAGACGCTTATCGCTGCATCCATAGCTACTGTCCTCACTGGCGATAAAACGAAGAAAGTTGTCATTGTGGACGCGGATTTGCGTAAACCTCGCATTCAAAAAGTATTCGGAAACGCCAATTCGAAATTGGGGTTGTCGAGTTTCATTAAGGACACGTCCCTAAACGTCTCGGACCTGATTCGTGCGCACCGGATTCCAGGACTTTATTACATCACCGCCGGGCCGATTTTTGATAATCCGGTTGCGCTGCTCCAATCCGCCCGAATGGGCGTGGCTATTGAAGAGCTGAGAAAGACATTCGATTATATTGTTGTTGATAGTCCGCCGGTATTGGGATTGCCCGATGTGCCCACAATTTGCACCAAAGCGGATGGCGTTGTACTGGTTGCCAGGCAAGGTCACGTCGGACGCGGAGAGCTGAAAGAATCGATGGATAGGTTGACATCAGTGCCGGGATGTCGGCTACTTGGCCTGGTAATGAATATGGTTCATGCTCCGGGATGGTCCGGATACAGTTCACGATATGGTAGCCGATATTATTACAATTATCATAACAAATATTATTCGTGACCGGCTTGACCTGCGGCAAAAGACCAATTGGAAGGTCCATTACCGTGGTTTTCGGGGATTGATTTAGGCCATTCCTTAATGCGCTGATGCCGAGGCGAGGAAGGATTTGAAATGCGATTTCAAACATATGCCATTACAGCATTACTTGCATTGGCCTTGGTTGTTTATATGCCGAATACAGGTTTGGCGGAAGAGAATCAACCTGCTCAGGCCCAAAGCCAAACAGCACGTCAGGTCCCTAAACAAGTAGGTGGAGTGGCCACAGTCATTGGAGTGGACCAGCCTGAAAATTGTCTCCGAATTTGGAGTGGGCCTGGGGTCTCCTACGATGTTATCGGATGCGCCAGTAAGGGACAAGAATTGAATATTACCGGCGTCTGGACGTCAAATGGTTGGGCGCAACTTGCTGATAACGGCTGGGTTTATGGATCTCAGATCCAGACCGATTTACGTCCTCCTCAAACAGCCTTTTCCGAAACAAGGAGTTATGTGGTGGCTGAAGGAGAACCTCCGGTAAACTTGTATAGTTATGATTACGGCTACCTGCCGGATTATGGATACGAGACTTACTGGTGCGGGGCTATCCCAATTATCGTTTACAGCGCAAATGTGTGGTGGAGATGTCATCCGTGGTGGTGGCATAAGCATTGGGACCGCACCCACAAAGCTTGGAATTGGAGTCGAAATACCCAGACCAACCTGAGAAACGGAACGCCAAGGAATTTCACCACTACAAATCGGTCCAACTTTTCAAGGAATTTCTCTGCGACAAACCGGCCCAACCTCTCGTCTTCCAACATAAATCGGCTCAGTACCAATACCTTGCATTCCACACGTGGCTTTTCAACTCCGTATACGTATCGAACCTTCTCAAGCCCGCGTGCATTTTCTGCGGGTGGCAGCGGTGTCAGATCTTTTGGCGGATTTGCTGGACGTGGATTTAGTGGAGGTGTTGGTGGCGGACACCACAGATAATTTCAACCAAATCAATTCCAACTAGGATCAACTGAAGGCCCCTTTTATTTCTCGCCTACCAGAAGCATTTGATGAAATCAGAATGGGCTATGATAGGGGCCATCCTGATTTTTCTTGCCCGGTTCCCGGGTTACATCCGAGCATGGTTTTCCCGTGATCAAAATCTGGGTTGAGCAGAAATCGAATTTCAGACCGTCAAAGTCGGCGCAGGCTACGTCTGCAAGTTCTGAGTTTGCATCGACCCGATGGCGTTGGCGCCCATATTGACTCTTCGGTTTGTCACGAGGTATGCTTGCAAAAGAGTAGATTCAGTCTAAGAGATTTACTGCCGCGGGAGCACAACAGTTGTTTCACTGTCGCGGCAGACTCAAATCCCTCGGATATCAGCAGACGGCTTCCCCATGGGTTGTCCGCCTCGAATTCATCAGCAATCGAAAGTCACGGCCTATGCTCCCCGACAAATCCGGAAAAAAGCGTGTAGCATCAGGGATCGATCAATTGGACCGTATCCTGGGCGGCCTCTTCATTGGAGATAACGTTGTCTGGCACGACAACGCCGGCAGTCTAGCGTCTGTCTTCTGCCTGAATTTCATTCGCATTTCAGAGGCACAGAACAAGCCCATCATCTACGTGACATTCGATAGATCCCCTCGCAACCTTCTGGAAAAATTAGGGCCACTCGCGGAATATCCCGGGCTGACCATCCTGGATTGTTTTACTTGGGGCAAAGGCGCCGGCTCAGAAGTCTTCTTGCGATTTTACTACGAATCCATATCAGAATGGCCCTGTCGAATCGTGAGAGTAGATGAACCGAGGCAGATGACCCACGTTATCGATGTATTATATGGCGTGCACGCAAGCATGTCGGGAGACGTGCGACTTGTATTCGAAAGCATTACCGGCATGCAGGAACTCTGGGGAGGAGAGGACGAGATCATCCATTTCTATTCGCATTCTTGTCCTCGTCTCTACGAATTGAATACCGTGGCCTATTGGATTATGGAAAAGAAAGCGCATTCACCAAGAGTTCGCGCGCACATCAATCAAGTCGCCCAGGTTGCAATTGAGCTCTCTATCAAAAGGGGCACCACCTCCCTGATGATTCTCAAGGCGGAGGAGCGAAGCCTGGACAATCTCCAGCGTCCGTACACCTACTGGACAAGGGACCTCACGGTTTCTTTTGAAGGCGAGAAGAAAGGTTCGGGCTCCGGGGCCGTGGAAGTGGGGGCCCGTATCAAGGAAATCAGGACTAAGAAAGGGATATCGCAAACCGAACTTGCCAAACTTGTCGGCGTTACCCCCAGTACAATTTCCCAGGTGGAGAGCAATGTCATTTTTCCTTCTCTTCCAGCGCTTATGAAGATGGCCGAAGTCCTTTCGGTTCACGTGAGCAGCTTCTTTCAAGCGACATCGGAACTGACAAGGCGACTGGTATTCTTCGGACAAGATGCTGTTGAGGTCCAGGTGCCTGCTTCCGTAGGAGAGGCCGTGTCGGCCAGGCTTCTCACCCCGGTGGACTTCGATGGAAAAGCGGAGCCATACTTGCTTGAAATCATGCCAAATACAAGCGGAGTGCCTCACTTTTTTGTCCACAAGGGTGAAGAATTCGGGTATGTCTTGTCCGGTCGGCTGCACATGGCAGTGAACAAACAAGTACAGAAACTTCGGGCCGGTGACGTTGTCTATCTGACATCAGAAACGCCCACGCATTGGAACAATCCCAGCCCCACCACCGCGCGACTCCTGTGGATCAAGCTGAAATAAATTGATCTTAGTTCATGGCAGGCAGATACTTTTTATCCTGACTGCCTGTCAGTGCAACTACCAATGTGTCATTTTATTTAGCTTGACTAATAATAATCCGTTTCGTATATGATGGAACTCAGGGAAGGGTCAGTTCGCGAGGCACCATCGAGTGCTTCCGACGCAAGGTGACTCTATGCCCATGGGGTTCTGCTGCAAGACCTCTCTGCTCGAAAGAACCATCGACTTGGATCTAATCCGTCGGAGGAATACCATGACGGGCATAGTCGTGGAGAGAATAGAGCAACTCAGGTCTGTTCATAAGACCAGGGGCCATCCCGTAATCACCATCGTGGGCGATCTTGCAAACAACCTCGTCATATCGGGAATCGTGCGAAGCATGGGACCGGATGCGCACCAGGCTGAGGTAGTCAAATTGACGGACTCCAGGTCCCCGGAACTTTGGTCTGTCATTAGCCTGTTACAGGAACTCAGCGGATCGAACGTGTTGGAGTTCGTGGATAATGAGAAAGGGAGGGCTATAAAGATATACCCAAAACATGACATACGGCGTGAGGGAAACTGAAATAAATCACCCTTAAGGGGCATAGTGACGTCAGTCCTTGAGTTTCCGTCACCGGGTTCAAGTGTAGCCTTAAGTCCTGCAAAATAGCCATCCTAGCCCGATCCATCCTGCTCTGCGCGGCTGTCCCGATATTCTATGCCTAACACATTGACTTGGGTTATGAGTACAGCTAATATCAACCGTACGCCGAGGGGATGACTCTCGCTCGCCATTGCAGCACGCCAATATCTATTACAATCGGGAGGACCGGATCAAATGTCTTACAGCAAACCCAATCGTAGTGCGGCCACTAAGACCAAGAATCGGATCGAGCCGGCGCCAATCTCCGGAATGTGTGTCACTTGTCTGGAGGGCTGTCCAGGACCCTGCGAAATCGGTCAATCAGCTATAAAAGGGCGGGAAGTTATCTATCCCGGTCCGTACGGAAAGATCACAGCGGGCGCGGACAAGGACTATCCCGTGGATTTTTCCCATTTCAATATACAAGGGACCTGTGTGGGTGCGGTTGGTGTAGATCCCGATCCTGATAAGGCTTTGTTCACGGCAGTCGATTGCGCGACAAAATTGGGGGCTGACCAAACAATCGAACTGTCATTTCCGGTGTTTACCGGCGCCGTGGGATCGACCTTCATCGCGCGCTCAAACTGGGATGAAATGGCCGTCGGCGCCGCCATTTCGGGAATTATGGTTGTGGCGGGCGAAAATATCTGCGGCATGGATCGCGAGGCGGAATTCAAGAACGGAAAGATAACCAGATCCCCGGAACTCGAACGCCGTGTCAACTCGTTCAGACGATTTTACGACGGCATTGGTGGAATCGTGGTCCAAGCAAATGTGGAAGACACGAACCTGGGGGTTCCGGAATATGCCATCCAGAAACTCGGCGTGGAAATCTTCGAGTTGAAGTGGGGACAAGGGGCAAAGGACATCGGTGGCGAGGTCAAACTCGGCAGCATTGAACGGGCCATGCAAATGAAAGAGCGCGGCTATCTCGTTCTGCCCGATCCTTCTACTGAGGTTGCCAGAAATGCCTTTCAGGCTGGGGGAATCAAAGAGTTTGAACGCCACTCAAGGTTGGGAATGGTGGAGGAAGAAAGTTTCCATAGGTCTGTGAAGCATTTGAGGTCACTGGGAGCCAAATATGTGACTCTGAAAACAGGGGCCTACAGGGCAGCGGATTTGGCAAGGGCCGTGAAGTTTTCTTCAGACGCGAAAATAGATCTGCTCACGATAGATGGAGCAGGCGGCGGAACAGGCATGAGCCCCTGGCGTATGATGAACGAATGGGGAATTCCGACAGTGTACCTGGAGTGCCTGGCATACGATATGTGTGAGAGACTGAAGGCGAAGAATGCCTATATTCCGCCCATTGCCATTGCGGGCGGTTTAAGCCTGGAAGATCACATTTTCAAGGCCATGGCCCTTGGAGCCCCGTACGTGAAAGCTATTTGCCTGGGCCGCGCCCTGATGGCTGCCGCCATGGTGGGCAAAACCCATGGGAACAAACTGCGGGAAGCAGTGGGGAAGGAAGGGGCCGAAAGTGAATCCAGCAGGGGCCTGGAGAATGAATTGCTCTCCACCTTTGCAGTTGCGGCTGAACTCAAGGATCGATTTGGGAATGATTTTCTGTCTATTCCTCCGGGAGCCATCGGTGTTTATTCTTACGTTTCAAGGCTCAGACAAGGGCTTCAGCAGTTGATGGCCGGCGCCAGGAAGTTTGCCCTCCGGTACGTGGATCGGAACGATCTTGTGGCGCTCACGCGAGAAGCTGCCCGAATATCCGGTATTCCCTATATCATGGAACACGATAAAGATCAGATCGCCAAGATCTTGGATGCGTGAACAACTCCTGATCTCGTGTCTGGGTTATATTGAAAGAAGCCGGTTTCTGCCGGCTTCTTCTGTTATAGCCCTGATCCGGAAAATGGGCACCGGCTGAATTATACACTGTGTATCAGCGTGACAGGAACCCTCGCTGATAGTCGTCATCTCTGCTCAGAATTTTACTCTCGCGTAAAAGAATTTCTTTACCAGCTCAGCTGACAGGATATAGACCACGACTATCACTGCCAGTATCAAAAGAAATGAAAACGGCAGGGGCTGAAAATCCAGCAGACCGGCAATCGGCGAAGTAGGCAATAGCAGAGTGATAACGACCACCAAAAGAGTCGCAATCAAGAGATATTTTCCCGGCCTGCTCGTAAAGAACGGTTTCCGACTTCTAATCACAAGGACAATCAAGGAGGCGGAAACCACCGACTCAACGAACCAACCCGTTCTGAATTGATCCACTGTGGCATGGAGCACCCACAGAAGGCATCCAAAAGTAAGATAGTCAAAGATCGAACTCAAGAGACCGAATGCCAGCATGAATTTTCGTATAAACTTGATGTCCCAGCGACGGGGCTGCTCGACCAATTCACTGTCCACGCTGTCGGTAGCGATTGCCATCTCTGGAAAGTCGGTCATGAGATTGGTCAGCAAGATCTGTTTCGGCAACAAGGGAAGAAAAGGTAAGAAAAGCGAGGCTCCTGCCATGCTAAACATATTTCCGAAATTGGCGCTCGTCGCCATGAACACATATTTCAGGGTATTGGCAAACGTGGTTCTCCCTGAGCTTACGCCTTGCACAAGCACGCGCAGGTCCTTTTCCAGCAAGACAATGTCAGCGGCTTCTTTTGCAACGTCGGCGGCGCTATCGACAGAGATGCTCACATCCGCCGCATGGAGTGCCGAAGCATCGTTGATGCCGTCCCCCATATATCCCACGACGTTTCCGCTCTTCCTAAGCGCGAGGATGATTCGCTCTTTTTGATTCGGTTCCACCTCAGCCAAAATGTCTACCTCGCCGATCTTGTTGACCAAGGCCTCAGTGCTCATGCGGCGAAGATCCGGTCCGGTAAGGACCTGAGGATTCGTCAAACCGATCTGCCGACCCAAATTCGCAGCCACAAGGCGATTATCGCCAGTGATTATCTTCAACGAAACGCCAAGCCGTCTGAGAAGCCCTATTGTCTCGACAATATCAGACTTCAGGGGATCGAAGAGAACGAGGAACCCCAGGAAAGTCATATTGTTCTCATGGTCCGGGGTGATGCTTGATTCGGATCCCAGATCTCGATAGGCAATTCCCAAGGTTCGACAGCCCTTGCCGCTGAACTCTTCGAAATGCTTTTCGATTCTTTCTTGGACCGAAGCTATGGCCACGACTTCTCCATCGGCTGCTTGTGCTGATGAACATACTTCGAGCACGTTACGCAAAGCTCCCTTGGTGACCATGAAACGTTGACCTCCGGATGCCACCAGGATGCTCAATCGTTTGCGAACGAAATCATACGGTACTTCGTCCAGCTTTCGATAATCGGACATGTCGAATTCGCGATAGGCCCTGACGGCCTCATCAATGGGGTTGACAAAGCCGGTCTCATAGAAGGCGTTTATGTAGGCATATCGAAGCACCTTCTCACTCAATTCGGCATCCACATTGAGGGCGGAATCTAAACGAACCACTCCTTCCGTGAGAGTCCCCGTTTTGTCGGAACACAAGACATTCATACTTCCGAAGTTCTCAATGGAGGCAAGCCGTTTCACAATAACCTTTTCCCTCGCCATGTCCTTGGCTCCATGTGCAAGGTTGATACTGATGATAGCCGGTAGAAGTTGAGGCGTCAGGCCGACTGCAAGCGCAAGGGAAAAGAGAAAAGAGTCCAGGACCGGCTTGTGTAAATACACGTTGACGGCAAAGATGGCTATCACCAACATCAGGGTGACTTCCATGAGGAAATATCCGAATCGTCCTACCCCTCGCTCGAATTCCGTCTCTTCCGGTCTCAGTTCAAGACGCTCCGAAACTTTACCGAACTCGGTTTGCTTTCCAGTGTGGACAACCACTGCTGTGCTGCTGCCGCTGACCACGTGAGTTCCCATCCAGAGGACATTCTTGCGCTGAGCAAGCGGCGCTTCTGCATCCGTGACTTCCACAGATTTTCCGACCGGATATGTTTCGCCGGTCAACGTGGCTTCATCCACGTACAGGGCTTTGGATTCGATTACCAGGCAGTCGCCGGGTATGACATCGCCGGCACTGACCAGGACTACATCGCCGGGAACGATTTCTTGCAGTGGGACCTTCGTTGTGACCCCATCTCTGAGCGCCGTTGCTTTTATTTGCACAATGGCCAGTAATTTCTCCACGGCGTTTGCCGCCCCTCGCTCCTGCCAGAAGCCGAGGAGCCCGCTTCCGAGAACAATCGCGAGAATGATAAGCGCATTCACATGGTCATGCAGGAAGAAGGACAGCCCTGTGGCAAATAGCAGGATGAGGATGATCGGACTTTTGAATTGGGAAATCAGCAGGGTAAGCGTGTCCGACCTCTTCTTGGGCGTGAGAAGATTGGAGCCGTATTGGGATAGCCTTCGTCGTGCCTCGGCAGCGGACAGCCCTTGGGATGAGCTTTCGAGCCGACTGAGGATTTCAGTTGGTGGAATAGTCCAAAACTCTTCGGTTGCTTGGTTCAACGCTAACACTCAGGCATGAATTTTCTTAAGCAACCAGGCCATATTCTGGCCCAACAGTTTCATGGTTTGGATACCTTCTTCATCCTTCTCAACCTCACCAATGTCTCTCCCAACACCGAAATTCCAGTACCCGGAACCAGGCACGATCATCTGCCCGATCAGGAAAAAGTGGTTTATGGTGTCGAAGGAATGGATTGCGCCGCCTCTCCTGTGAACCACGACCGCGGCTCCAACCTTTCTTCTCAACATATCTCCGTTGGCCCTGGAGACCATGCCCGCCCTATCTATGAGGGCCTTCAGCTCGCTGGACACATCGCTGAAATATGTGGGTGAGGCAAGTATGATTCCGTCCGCTTGCAGCATCATTGAGATGCAGTCGTTCGCGACGTCCGACTCTACGCTGCAGCGTTGGTTCTTGTTTTCCATGCATTTGTAACAAGCTATGCACCCATGGATCTTCTTTCCTGAAAACTGAAACAGCTCCGTTTCTATTCCCTCTTTCTCGAGTTCTTTGAACACGTGATTGACCAGAATGGACGTATTGCCATTCTTGCGAGCGCTTCCACTAAAAGCCACTACCTTCATCAAATCCTCTCTTTCGTTGATTCGAGACCCTTCTCAGGTCTTTCCCTATAATCCAATCCTCCTCAATCAAGAGCAGGCGCTGTCCCTCGGACCGTGAACAGCGTCATTAAATCAAAGTCTGGTCAGCTTGTTTTCTTGCTTCCACCTCTCCATCGAGGACTTTGGAGTGCTTGTAACCCATTTCAATGTACTTCGCTGCGTGAGGTCAGGGCATTAGGTTATGCCAAATCTTGCGCCAAAGCCCCAACGGCGTTCTCACTTTACTTCCTTCATCAATTCAGCCAGCCGTTGCTCGCCGTCTTTATCTTTTTCAAAACCGACGGCCCCCACAAGATAAGGTCCCTTATGCGCAACTATGGTCTTGCCCTGATAGGGATCTACCCCAGTGAAAGCATCATTTCCAAATTGCGTCGAAATTCCCTCCACCACGCTGCCTTTCTTGGATAAATGTTCTCTAAAGAGTCTCATGGCATTCGTGGCTTCTTGAGAATTTTCAAATATGGACAAGAAGAGACGAAAATCTCGGTCCTCGGATGCGGTCTTTGTCTCATCATTCTCTGCATAGGATGCTTTAAAGCCTCTTTTCAAAAATTGATGACCAAGAAGCCCATCGGGAAAATATTCTATCGAACCGGTTCTCAGTCCCCTTTTTGGGAAATACCCAATCTCCTTTGGAGGAGCTGAATTGTCCGAAATTTGAGATTCTATCCCCTGTGCCAACCTTTTCAAGGTTGACGGAACCGAATCCGTTGCCTGGAGCACCACGAAATACCTGCCCTTGTAAAAAATAGCGTACTGATCGCTCAGGTAGGAATCCAGTCCGATCCCCGCGGGGCTTTCCTTTTGTCTGAACCTTGAGAAAACTCCAAAAGCATGGAGCGGATTTCCCATGTCGTAAATGTCCACGTCTATCTTGTCTTCGGAGGAATTCTCCTTCCGATAAATGGCTAAAATTGACTTTTCAAATCCGTACTGGAGAAAAAGTTCCGCTTGACCGTCAATATGTTCAAAGAGGGTCTCTTTCGTAAACGTTTCAGGTGCATCTCTCAGAGCCCATCCCTCAGGAGCGATTTTCGGAATCAGCGATTCTATCGGCGTTGTCCCGGCAGACGCATTCTGACAAGCCAACAAGACCACAAGGAAAGAGAGAACAACAAAATCTACACGCCTAATCATCAGGCCGTTCCTCCACCAGTGTTCAATTCTGACGAGAATATTTGATGCAGAGCTTTTATCTGTGCGTGAATATTGACTCCCCTTGTACAAGTGATGCCACATGAGGGACATTCAGAACATTGCTTTATTTGCTCTAAGGCGTCTCCCGTGCGCAGTACTTCTTCGGCTAGCTTGTCGTCTTTATACCCATCGTGGTACATGATCGCTCTCAAGAGATCGCCATGATCCACACCATGAGGGCATTCGCCTTCACAGCCACCGCACATGGTACAAATCCGACCCTGAAGGTAAGAGTCATACTGCTGCAGGGCATGCGAATCCCTTCTTGAGAAATCTGTCCCCATGACGGCAACACACTCTTCGATCTGTTCAATGGTGGTGACGCCCGGAATCGCCGCAGCAACATGTTGGTCCATGAGCACGTATTTGAGAGCAGCCTGGTGAGGGCTCAGTCCGCCCATGTCCTTTGCCTTATAACCTCCTGCTTGGGTCTTCATCGCCACAACGCCCGTCCCTGATTTTGCTGCTGCTGCAACCGCCTCTTTTAACTCGTTTGAATGCGTGAAATTGTAGGAAACGAGAGCAACATCGTGGCAACCTGCTTTCGCCGCCGCCTGCAGGCATGAAGCCATATCGGTATGCGAGGAGAAGCCTGTGAAGCGAGCCTTGCCCTCCTTTTTCATGGCCTGCAGAAACTCGGTGACCGCTGGAGCACATACTTCGTCGCCCGTCTTGAGATTGTGCGCCAAAAGTATGTCCACATAGTCGGTTTGAAGGCTCTTAAGACTTGTCTCAACAGCCTGTCGATTGTCCTTTTCGTTCGGGACCAAGAGGACTTTTGTCTGTATAAGCACTTTGTCGCGCTTTCCCCGAAGAGCCTTTCCTACCATCTCCTCATTTCTCCCACCCATGTAGCGACGTGCAGTATCAAAAAAATTCACGCCCAGGTCATAGGCGCGAAGGACCACGGCCGGATCGCTACAATTCATCACTCCCATGCTGACGGCTGTCACCTTTAATCCGGTCTTTCCCAGGGTCCGGTACTGAGGCGTTATGGCCTCCTCCGTGCCTGCAAAGGAAAGGTTAGCGTTCCATAAGGGAGCTGCAGCCAGTCCGAGGACCGTAGATGAAGCTGCCTTTATAAATTTTCGCCGCCCTATCTTTTTTGAACTCATGTATCTCCTTCGTAGAATCCAAAGCTGTTATTCGGCACTTGTGCAGACCAGATGTGAAGGTCCAGGCCGAGATTTTTTCGTATCCCTGTCAAACGCGGCATCCATTAAAGCCTCACAGCTCATCAAAAACTCTCCAGATCTCTCCTGGAGAGGCAAAACAAACGAGTCATTAAGTCGCAATAGCGCTTTTTATTTGGATAGCATTTGGTGCAGCACAAGTCAATTACACTTGCCCCGGAAGTGAAACAAGCGCCGCGATTAGCCTCAGGAGCCGACTTGCGCCTTGGAATGGATAAAGATAGGGAATCAACATGAAGTCGGCGGTTTTACCTTTCGGCCTGCCGCGGCTTATGGACTCCAAGGGTCTTCTGTGGCAAAGTCAACAAATGACTGCATCGAGCAAAAATGCCTTTATCATAGAAAAGATCGGACTTGTTCAATGAGATACCTTGCACCATTGGCGGTTTCCGCTCTACTCATCCTATCGTGCTCCGGTGATCGCTCCCTGCCGATGGAGAAATCCACTCGTTTCCTGATGGGGACCTTTGTGGAGATAAGGCTGATTGGGGACACTGAAAAGACCAAATCAGCAATGGAAGCCATTGTCTCCGAAATCCAGCGAATTGAAAAACTCACATCCTTTCATACCCCCTCCGAGCTGATGAGAGTAAATGACAATGCTGGAAACGGTGCGATAAAGGCGGATAAAGAGTTGCTGGAGATTGTGGCCGAAAGTCTGCGCATTGCTCAAGAGACCCAGGGAGCTTTCGATCCCACGATTGGGGCTGTCAGCCGTCTATGGCAATTCAGCGGGAATAGTGAGGCGAGGCTTCCTGAGGAATCGGAGATCACCGAAGCATTACAAAGAATTGGCTGGGACCGGATCAAGATTGATTTAACGGAAGGGACGATCCTCCTGCCTGAGAGGGGAATGGCCCTGGATTTGGGTGGCATAGCCAAGGGATACACTCTGAACCGGGTAGCTGAAATCATTAAGAGCTCAGGGCTGTCGGCCGCTCTGGTTAATATAGGGGGAGATATTTTGGCCCTTGGCGAGAAGGATACCGGGAAGCCTTGGCGCATAGGCGTTGAGGACCCTAGGAATAATCGCGGCATTGTGGCGACAACCGATGTCAAAGACCGTGCAATATTCACCTCAGGAGATTATGAACGTTTCTTTGTCAAAGACGGACGACGGTATCACCACATACTCGACCCAAAGACGGGTTATCCTGCGGACAAGCTCAGATCGGTAACCATCGTGGGACCCATAGGGGCAACATTACAACCCCTGGGGACGGCAGTGTTCGTCCTGGGGATTGAGAAGGGATTGAAACTCATTGGCTCCATTGACGGGACAAAAGGGCTCCTCATAGATTCTGAAGGCAAATATCATCTGACGGACGGGCCAGGGACTGTTTTCGAGCTGAAACAAGAGTGATCTTTATCTATACAAGATTACGGAGGTGATTCTCATGACGCCGCATTTGCTCATCACTGTGATATTCCCATTCGTGTTTGGCGTTATGGCTTTGTTTTTCTTTGTTATTGGACTGCGTGGTATTGTTTCTAAGAAGCCGTTCGTGATATCCGCCCGGTGGTTGTTTATTGTCGTTTTACTCGGATTTTCTCCAGCGATGTTCCAGTTCGCATGGTTTCCAAAACCCAGTGGTGGACCCGCAATCCTGGTGGCTATTCGCTGGTTAATCCCTGTCATGTTCATTGTGATTATCATTTTTTTGTATTTCACGCTCCGAGGCTACACAGCTTTCGCTGTTACGGACACCTCGTTTCGAGAAGGGCTGCTGGCTTCCTTGGAAAAACTCAACTTGCCACACGAGGAGACACTGGCCACGATAAAATTGCCCACAATAGGAGCTGATCTGCAGGTGGCGGTCCAGTCATGGATAGGGACCGGACAACTGAAGGCAAAGCAGCGGGAATTCAGCACAGTATTGAGAGACATCGTAAAGGGAATGAATGAGTACTATCAGAGTGGCGTGGTAACCAAAGTGAACTTAACCTGCTGCATATTTTACGTCGTGATAGGAGTATTACTGGGGGTGTTTGGCGGGGTCTTCTTTTTCGCTTTCGGCACGACGAATTGACAGGGAATTTGATAGATCGAACGATCTGGGGATAGGTAAGCTCAAGAACGGCGCTAAACTCTTTTCAGATAGCCGCATAGCTCCGGTGCAGATGAAACGACTATTGCTGCAGGAGGTCGAGACTTTATGGACGATGTGGAAAAGACATTGAAAGCAGAGCAACAAGCGAGACGGCGGAAAAAGGAACTGAAAAGTCTGATAGGAGTTTTGTCTGAAGAATACAAACTCGTCAAAACGGAAATAAAACTGCATGAAGAGCGTCTTGAAAAATGGATGTCAGCCAAAGAATACTCGGCTTTTCTGGATACCATCAAAATGGACGCTCCCCTTGACTTTCCCGTTCTGTCCGGTGAGAAGAAGTCTGCTGACAAGAAATGAATTGGTGGGAATGGAATCAATTCTTGCTTTGTTATTTTTTTGATCGGAATTCATTTTTCTTTGGTCGCAGTCGAGTCTTTTCAGGACAAGGCGACGGCTTCAACCGGCTAGTCGAGCCAGCATTGAGGTTTGAGTCATGACTGGAGATTTAATTGATATTGTCACGCACTTAGGCATTGCGGCAGTCGCTGGAGGCTTAATCGGGTTTGAACGAAGCTATCACGGACGCCCGGCTGGTTTTCGCACCCACACCCTAGTTTGCATGGCTTCGAGCCTTCTCATGCTGGTAACAATCTACCAGAAGCAATGGTTTTCGTTAGCAGATATAGAAACGGTCCGCATAGATCCAACACGCATGGCTCAAGGCGTCATGACCGGCATAGGTTTTCTTGGCGCCGGCGTCATCATGAAGGAGGGCCTGTCCGTACGGGGGTTAACGACAGCGGCATCCATATGGATAACTGCGGCAATCGGTATTTTGGCGGGAGTGGGTTTTTACAGTGCTGTAGTCCTTGGGACGGTCTTTGCCTTGGTGGTTGTTTTGGTCTTTCGTTGGATTGAGACAGGAATTCCAACACTTGCCTATGCCCGTCTGACTTTGCGTTTCCGCCGAGACATGACCATGCCGGAGCCGGAGTTACTGGCACTCATCACGGGGCAAGGCTTCAGTGTTGCTAACATGAGCTACTCCGCGGAAAGAGAGGGCAATTTTTTCGAATATTCCATGACAATCCGCACGCCAAGTAAGGAGAATATGCACTCCCTTTCCAAAATTCTTTCGGAGGCGGAATCAGTTACGGAATTCCACATTTATCAGACAGGAGACTGATGCTGGTCATATGACTGTTTCCGGTAATCCTGAGACACCTCTTTCGGCGTCCAGGCGTTGTGAGAGGCATCCCCTTTTCAATATCTCATCGGTAGTGTCCCGGCATCAGGAAGCGGACAGATTTCTCGGAGAGCCGTCGCTTGTTTTTCCAGCATCTCGGCTATTCTCATAAATAGGTCTGAATCCCGGACGATCCCTACGAGTTGATCACCGTCGTACACCGGCAGGACGCTTGCCTTGTTTCTGCAAAGAACCATTAAAGCTTCCAGCAGGTCAGCGTCTGTACTTATCGTTCCTCTGATCTTAAGCATGAAGTGCCCGATCGGTTTTTCAGCATTCTTAGCAATTCGTGTGTTGAGACTTAATTTTGTCTCATCGACCGGTCCAAACCTTGAAACAGCACCGAGTGAATCCCATAGTGCATGCGCCTTTTCCGCAAAATTACCTGAGATCTCGGGAAATAAGAGCCCTATGGTTGACTGAAAATCCAAGATGCCCACGAGTCGGTGCTTTTCGTCCAGCACCAGAATAGCCCTGAACCCCGCTTCGGTGCATTTGCCTTCCTCGACGTGACAATAGAGTCTTCTCAGTGTCGGTATGGCTTCCTTCAGCCGAGTATCTACCTTAGCAATTGCGGCACTACTAAGCGGAATCATTATTTCTCGTATTTTCTCAAGTGTACTCATGAATAGGTTTCTACCGACTCCTTGCCGAAGATGGAGGGTCGCCTGTTATTCTGTAAATTAAAGAAGCAACCATCATGCCATAAGTCCATAAGTCCAACCATGCAGCATCACACCAGAATGCCTGACACGTCAACAAATGGAACGAAAGTCTCCTTGCATTATGCAAGGGGGAGGCAATTACGCCTTGCATTACTCAATACAACATTGACTGCGTGGGGACGTGAGGAGTGGCGACCTGACTCGGTTCGGCGGTCTACGACGCCCTTGTCTGAAATGGTAGCGAATTGATCTGCAATATGGCAAAAAAGAGGATACTCACGAGACAAGAGTGTTCGGTCAAACAAAAATGTGCGGACGATTTGTGTTAATGACGCCGGGCAGGGACCTGGCAGAACGGTTCGGGCTGGAGGAAGCCCCGGATCTGGAACCTCGCTACAACATAGCTCCCACCCAATTGGTCGCGGTGATCAGGTTAGACCGAGATACTCTTAAGAGGCGTTTAGTTCTAGTGAAGTGGGGACTCGTCCCGTACTGGTCTAAGGATGCCTCAACGGGACAGAAGATGATCAACGCCAGGGCGGAAAGCGCCGCTCAAAAACCTGCGTTTCGATCTGCGTTTAAGTTCAAAAGATGCCTTGTTCTTGCAGATGGTTTTTACCAATGGAAGAAAGGAAAGGTCGGAAAACAGCCATATCTCTTTAAAATGGCCGATGGAAGTCCCTTTGCCTTTGCAGGGCTTTGGGAAAGATGGACGTCACCGGAACGCGAGGTCATCGAATCATGTGCTTTGCTCACTACTGAAGCCAACGAGATTATGAAGCCTATTCACGACCGGATGCCGGTGATACTACACCCGAAGAACTTTGACGTGTGGCTGGATCCAAAGATCAAGGACCCAAGTATATTAAAACCCCTGCTTCACCCCTATCCATCGAATGAGATGGTGGCATTCCCGGTGAGTGACAAGGTAAATAAAGCGAGTTATGACGGCCCTTACTGTGTAGAGGCCGTTTCCGTGGAGGAGTGAACGCCCCGTAATTCAGGGTGCTAAGGATGTGGATATGCAATTACGTTTGATGACTACAAAGGACATTCCCGACGCAATGCGATTGAAGGACATCGCTGGTTGGAATCAGACCGCTGAAGACTGGAAGCGATTTCTGTCCGCCGACTCGGAGGGCTGTTTCGTAGCTGAATATGATGGACGAGTGGTCGGAACTTCGGCCACAATCGTCTATGAAGACAGATTTGCGTGGATCGGCATGCTGATTGTTGACCCGCTCCATAGAGGGAAAGGTCTGGGAACCGCTTTGCTTGAACGTGCGATACAGTATCTCGATTCGCGCCGGATTCCGTGTATGAAACTGGATGCGACCCCTCAAGGCAAACCCCTTTATGAGAAACTCGGATTTCAGTCCGAGTACACAGTCGAGCGGTGGATGTTGAAACGTCACCGCGAGAAGAAGACCGTACGGAAGGCGCCCGTCAAAATCCTGGACATTCTGCAACTCGATCGGGAAATTTTTGGAGCTGACAGGAGCAAGTTGTTGCTTTCTCTAACCGAAGAGGCGCCGCATTTTACTCTGGCAGATGGAAAAGAAGTTGACGTCGCCGGATACGCGTTCGGGCGACAAGGCTCGCTGGCCGACCACCTTGGTCCTTGGATCGCTCGTAACAAGGATGTCGCGGCAACGCTGCTGGATGAGTTTCTGCGCCTCTCACAAAGAGACCTCGTCTTTGTGGATTGCATGACCCGGAACCCTTGGGCGGCGCCTTTGGTCAAAGCACATGGCTTCGAGTTCCGGCGGCCTTTGACAAGGATGTTTCGCGGAACGAACGAGTATGCGGGGAGACCTGACTTGGTTTTGGCCATTATGGGACCTGAGTTCGGATGAAAACGCGAAAACTTTGGCTAATTATCTCTCCCAGGGTCTTCCATATCCTTGAGAGCCAAGGCTAAGGTGTGTTTCGCTTACGACCTCATTTACCGCCGCCTTCAGAAGAGACGAGCTCTCGCGGGTGGCGACCTCTCCGGCATCGAGAAGATGTTTTCCCATTAATCATTCATTGGCACAAAGCCTTTGGGTCGTAGCATTCCACGTTTCTCCAATATCTTTGTAAAGTCATCAGATAACAATGTCTGAATTAGCTTCTCACGGGCCTCGATTTGCCGTGGTGTCCAGTCCCCTTTGATGCGGACCACAGACCTTGTGCCGATTATCGTTCCCTTGAGCGGCTGGGGACCTGTGACGGTTCCGCCGAGGGGCACAAAGTCGAACAGGTCCGGGAAAGTATCCCGAATATACAGCGCGAGGTGATACATGATCACGCCGGCATCCGCCTTCCCATAAGCTATAGACCACGGCATATCACGATGATGGATGCGGGGGCCTGCAAGCCATTTGTAAGAATTTTGGCCGGTCGCATTGAATATGGCATCAATCAGATTTTTCGCGGTCATGTTCTTTGGAGGATTAGGATCGTTCTCGGCAATATTGTGAATCGTGCCCGCGTAATTTGTGAACGCCCCAGGCTCAAGTTCCGGGTTAGGAGATACAAAGTGAACATCATCCCGTCCGAGGTCCCACACGGTGCGCACGTTCTTAGGGTTGCCCTTCTTGACCAATATCACTGAGCCTCTGTCTCTGTACAATTCATACGGCTGTCCCTCGCAGTATCCGCCTTCTTCCAATCGTTTGATCACTCTGCCTGTCGCAACAACCACTTGTGGTTTACACTTCGCGTACAGGTTTCCGAATTGAACCACCCGATGATCGAGCTGTGGCACTGCGACTGGAGGACTGGTAGTATAAAACCAGTTTGTCAGCGGACGATCCTTAAACTTGGCAAGGAAAATCGGCCATACATCCTTCAAAGCGGGATGATAATTCCCTTCCGATGAGAGGCAAAGATCGCAAGAAGATATCTCGGAATGAAAATCGTGGAGCGTGTTGGATGTCGGGTCGTTTAGGTTGGGTGCAACAGTGTCACGGTCGTAAGGCCATTCAAGCAATACCGGTGCGTCGATCAACGGCTTCCCCTTGATGGGCCCCATCTCCGCGACAGCTACCGCATTAAGAATCAACAAGCTCATGAGGCCAATGCCTAATCTTGTAAGATTCATCAGAACCCCCACATTCGATAGAAAGGCTTCGGTCCTTCCTCTTAAATCCGGATGATAACTGGATCAGATTCGCGGCGCATATATCTTATATATGCGGCATACCTTACGCTCGATGCGCCGAATCCCTGACCTCCCAAAAATCCTCATATTCATGATGCCGGAGGTCATATACCCGCCGGTCACCGGTCTCAACTTGAAAATAAAGGAAATCCGGCTCCCTCCAGGATCTTAGAATAGTGAGGACCTCGACTTCCCGTTTCTCTATCAGGAACGAGGTGGGTCTTTCATTTGCTCTGGAACCCGCCAAGCATCTGACTTTGGTAAGATTCCAGGACTTGGAAGTATTGTCAGGCATCGGGCGATTTCCTATTTGGTTGGTATCATGAAGAATCCATCATGGAATCTCCCGACAGCCTAAAAGGTTCGTCGCTTTCATGGTCATGACGGTTTCACCATTCTGATTCAACACCTCAATGTGGGAGTGAACAATACCGCGATCCGGTTTTGAGCGGGAGCGTTTGGTCCTGGAGATCTTTACTTGGAGAGAAACGGTGTCACCGGGACGTACAGGTTTAAGCCATCGCACCTCATCAACGCCGGGCGAACCTAAACTTGCCACGTGCGAGAGGTAATGATCAGCGTAGAGTCGCATCATCAGGCCGACCGTGTACCAACCACTTGCTATTAGACCACCGAATATTGTCTGCTTAGCGGCTACCGGATCGGTGTGAAAGGGCTGCGGGTCGAAGCGTCGAGCGAAGTCGATCATTTCAGCTTCCTCGGCAACTATGCTGCCGAACTCGTGGACCTCTCCAGGGACGTAATCCTCAAAATAGCGATCTTCCACTGGAACTGTGAATGTCATAATGTTATTGGCACTCCTTCAGCTATGTCCGCTATCGTAAAGGTCATGGATGCTTCCTCTGGCAGGTTACAATCGAGAATACCTCATGGACTGCCGCAAGGTAAACTACAATTGAACATCCTGGGGATCACTGCACAATTTTCAAGATGGGGTGGGAGGCGGACTACGACGGAATCGTCGATCCAAAAAAGATGGTTCATCCGTATGTCTCGGATTCGTAAACCCATAAGCCAGATGCTGTGATGAGACCGAACTGTAGACTGAATCTGTGCTTGCAAGCTGACAGGATAAGCGTTTTTTGTTCACCGTGTTGTGCAAGGCTTCAGTTAATAACTTTTGAGTTCATGGATGGGGTTCGGCGGTCCCTAGAAGGGGATCAAGAAGTCACAATGGCATTCAGGACGACTGCAAGGATTGTGGTTAAAAATAAGAATGAAATCAGACTGTGGATCACGACCACCCGCTTGTGTATTCGGCTGGTTACATTCACGTCACTCATAGAATAGGTCAAAGCTATGGTAAAGGAGACATAGAGGAAATCTTCGTAGGTAGGATCAGTTATCCCTGGGAAAATAAAGCCCCGGCGCATGCCTTCCGGTAAGACCCGAGCTTTTCTGTCTATTTTCGCGTAATACAGCCGCGCATAGAGCAGGCCAAAGGCGGAGTGCAGGAGCAACCAGGAGAGGATCACGGCGATCACACTTAAGACAAGCAGGAGACGGAAGTGGCCCACAGACCGCTGGCCGACTGCAGTGAGAATGAAGCCCACACAGGTAGTCCCGATATAGGCTGTCAATATAAACACAAGCATCATTGGCCACCGCTGCGGGTCCATTCCGGAGACGCGCTGCCGGGTCGTCGTGGCATCGGCAGTTAAAATGACAATACCCAGAAGCACTAAATAAGCCGTTACGGCAATGATCCACCCGCAAAGAAAGGAGACATGCCAGCCCCACGCTAGCCACCACCCGATTGCGTATATCGCCAGGCCCAGGGAAAGACAAAGCCCTGCCCGGCTGCAGCCATTAAGCCCCCAAATGAAGTTATATAACCGGCCTCTAATTGTCCGCAAGGTTTTAACTTTCTCAATTGGGTTCATCACACACTTCGCCTCCGCATTCTCAGTTCACCCCAGCATGCCACGGCAAAGTAGTGAAGGACCAAAATCCAGAGCATAACCCAGTTGTTGGCCACATGCTTCAACCCTGCCTCGAGCTGATTGATGTGCAGCAGACCATCAATGGCCGCAGTGGTTGGCGGCAACCAGGAAATAGCCCTCAGCTGAAAGAGTATGGGGACACTCTCGGGGTATATGTTATGAAATCAGTAGATTGTGTGTTCGATCTGTTCGTTCATGGTGGACCATCTTCTTCCATTCCAGGAAATCAATTCTGGTCGATTATGAACAGTTCGGCCTAGGTAATCCGCGCATCAGGTCCCCCCTGAATGCCGTGACTAAAATCTGTCAGTTCGCGTCCTCATCCAACACTTCAGCCGGCAATAACAGGTGCGGAAGTGAGAATAATGCCGGACAACACGCCGCGATTCTTCGCCATGAATATGATTTCGCATTCCGTACCTTATGGCTCTTTTTCCGACTCGCGGCCCCCTCTAGCTTTGCTGATCTTTTCTATGACGTAAAACATCATCGGGATGAGGAAGATGGCGATCCCGGTTGCCGCGAGCATGCCACCAATCACGGCCGAGCCCATCACTTGCCGCGCCAGGGCCCCAGCTCCGCTGGCAACAGCCAGTGGAACACAGCCGAGAATGAACGCG
>DATJPW010000273.1:0-5101 GCA_035506215.1 Desulfomonilaceae bacterium | reverse complement strand
AATGTTCGTCTACTTAGAGCATCGGGAGTCTGCCTAACCTAATTCTTTGAAGCCCAACAATACACGGTACGGGCCGGGCATCCCCGGTGGCACCAAGGCCACACGATCGCAACTGGTCAACACCGCTATAGAGGGATCACATTGCCCTGGCTTACCTCCGAAGAAGATATTAGGAAAATCCGCTCATCTCTCCTCAGACATCAAAACCATCAGATACAGTTTCACTGCTCTCTCAAGATGATGAGCGTATCGTCCGGGCAGACTCTTGAACTTCAGCACCAGCTCCGGTGGCAGTTTTGCTCCAATCGCCAAGAATTTGTCTTCTTCGGGAGCCTTGCCGGTAGCTTTGCCAAACCATTTGCGCTCTGCAATATCTATTGAGTCAAGCAACGCCCTTAGTTGACCTGTAATCTCTTCCCTGGTCTGTCCAGAGACAGACTCAGATATGCCAGGAATATCCTGAGAAGTCCTTAGTCTATCTTGAGGCTTGCTCTTAGTAGCCATCCTTGACCTAACCTTAGAAACACCTGGACGGTCTTGGGTTTACGTGGCTCTTGTTGGTATTCCTCGGTACGTTGAAAAAATTCTTCTGACCAAACTCCGCACCTCTTCCAAATTTCCAGTGCCTCGGATGCGTGAGGATAGTCTTGTAGGATATTCTTCACCGCGTCCGACTCGGCTTTATCCGGTTCGATACCTCTGGAGAATCATGCCCTGAAAGTTGCACAGGTTCCTTTGATTTCCGCTGTTGCAGCCTCGGGCCACATAATTTGTGTTTCTTCCAGGTATCAAGACGAACACCCGTATTGTTGTCGCCTGGATGGACAGACCTCATAGCCGCCCTTTCCGCCCGGCCTTGCTCGGTTCCCTTGTCCTTTTCCTTTAGATAGGCGTCCCAGGCGCGGGGAACCTCTTCAACGTAAGCGGCTATGTGCTTTGTCAGGGCGACAAGTCGTCCTTGTTTGGTTGGCATATTGCAAACTCCATCGGATGTTTGACCGAGGTATGCTGTGGTCAGACCGAGAATAACCCAGGAAGGCTGATTAAGCCTATGAGAAATTAACCAAGATGAACTGAGACTAACCCCGAATATACACGAAAGTATCGCAAGAATACTGAGGAAGTCTTTAACTGAGCCTCACCGACCGGCGACAATCACGGATGGGAGCTTCGTTCTGAAGGCAAGGAATTCCGTTTCCGGAATAGCGGCCCTCGGTCTGTACAAACGAAAAGCCCGACGACAAGACATTAGAAGCCGTCAGGCTTCTCTCATATGGAAAAGTATGGTGATAAGATGTGCCTCTTATTAGCATAACGAATTTGAATGGCAAGAAAAAAAACAGGGAGTTATCAAAAAATCAGTTCATTCAACAGTCGACAGGTCTTGCAGAGAAATCTGCCGCACCTGATCCCGTTTAATATCCCTTACGGAAATTTCCTCTTGGAGGAGGATCAGGATGTTCCAGGTCGTGCCCACTGGCAAACCCACCGGATTGGTTGCTCGAACTCATCCTGAAGACCCAATACCAGTCGAGTCGGACGAGAGAAGATAAAACCTATATGGGTTATTTCGAACAGCCCATCTTTGAAGACAAGATCATCTTCCGATTTCTGTTCAGACAAACATCGACGAGTGAAGTTGGATAGCGTTGATCTTATGACGCGATCACAGATAGATAAGTATATCTATTCCTCGGACGGGGTGCATCGCGTTTGCGGGACAATATAGCTGAGATGATGACCGGAGATAAGTCAAGAAGTGGCGCTACCCGCGAGTACTACACATTCGAGTTGCGAGCCAACGCCTCGCATGAGCAGGGCCGCGCCGAAGCACCCAGGGAAGCATGAGAAATTCGCTTCGCGGCCTCCGTTGCATGCGCTTGTCGGGCAACATCTCCCTTATCATCAACTTTTATACATAGTCACAAACATCGCTATAGACGCAACAGTCATAATTGCTGCCGTTGCCCATCCTAAATAACGCAGGGGGCGCGAACTGACTTGAATGCCCATTATTTCGGATTTGCTCGTCAGCAGTAATACTAACACAATCAAAGGCGGTGCCAGCACCCCATTAAGCACTGCCGAATAAAAGAGCATCCTCACAGCGTTGAAACCTACAAAATCAAACGCCAGACCTACGAGCATCGAAACCGCGATCAATGCGTAAAACTTGCGTGATGATGAAGGTACGTCATCCAATGACCCTCCCCACCCCGCCGCTTCCGTCACTGCATAAGCAGCGGAACCTGCGAGGACGGGAACAGCAAGCATCCCTGTCCCGATCAAACCAAGTGTGAATAATAGGTAATCTCCATTTCCGGCTAAAGGGCGCAACGCTTCAGCCGCTTCTCGCGCCGTTTGAATGTCGGTTTGCCCATGTGCGTGCAACGTCGCCGCAGTAGTCAGGATGATGAAATACATTACGAGATTAGAGAAAAACATCCCCGTGATAGTGTCCGTTCGGGCTACTCTCAATTCCTTGACGATCGCACCTTCAAGCTGTTTAACTGTGTGTTTCCCTTGCGCCCGCTTCTCTTCAACTTCTTCCGATGCTTGCCAGAAGAAAAGATACGGCGAGATGGTAGTGCCGAGTACGCCAACAAGAGCCGCAAAAAACGTACTCGACCATTCGACGCGGGGCACAAAGGTCGCGCTTAAGGCAGAGTGCCAATCTGGTCCGGCGGGGAAGGCTGCCGCAATATAAGCTAAGAGAACCAACGTCAGCCATTTGAAGACGCGAGCGATATGACGGTATGATCTAAAAACGAGCACTGAGATGATCAGCATGGTATAAAAGGGGGTCCAGTAGTACGATTTAATTCCCGTCATCATTTCGGTCGCTTCAGCCATGCCCCCGAGGTCGGCACCAATGTTGAAAACGTTAGCTACCATCAATAGCGCGCACGCAGACCACAACACTCTCCGCGGATAATGAAGTCGCACAACGCCTGCCAGTCCGCGCCCCGTCACCAGACCAAGCCGCGCACACATCAACTGTACGGCAGCCATCAGCGGGAAAGAGAGGAGCGCCGTCCATAAAAGCGTATAGCCGAAGGACGCCCCGGTCACCGCATAAGTCGCGATGCCTGAAGGGTCGTCATCGGCGGCACCGGTAATTAAGCCGGGACCAAGATTGGTGAAGAACTGTCGCACTCTGCCTGTCCAGTGATGGTTGGATTCAGCTTGCTCTTTCATATTAGAGTTAGTCGTATGCATTCTATAAGATTTGACGCAAGGTATTGTTGCCTAACGATGTTTATGGTGTCCTACTGCACATGAGAGGTCAGGGGATGGTCGCCGGGACCAGAATAGGCCCTGTGTCGTCTCCCCAAACAACCGGCAAACGCAAAACCGTCCTCGAGTTGCTGAAAAAGGCTATTTTATGCGGGATCAGCTCTCCAGAGCAGCCACGCCAGGCAAGGTTTTCCCTTCCATAAATTCCATGAACGCTCCACCGCCGGTTGATATATACGAGATCTTATCAGCAACACCTCTTTGTTGGACCGCTCGTATCGTATCGCCTCCGCCCACAACCGAAAATGCTTCGGAAGCCGCCACAGCTCTCGCTATCTCCATCGTGCCATGGCTGAAAGCAGGATTTTCAAAGACCCCCATAGGGCCATTCCAAATGATGGTCCCTGCTTTACCGATCTCGACTTCAAAGTTCTTTATGGTTCTCGGCCCGACATCCAAAGCCATTTCTTCGCTCGGAACCGATTGCACATCCACAAGCTCCCCTCGTGAGGCTCCTTCCATTCTGTCCGCGACCACTACATCCACAGGCAATAGTACTTCGCGTCCCATGTTCTTGGCTGATTGAAGTATTTCAGAGGCGGTGCCTACCAAGTCTTCCTCTATTCGAGAAGTCCCCATAGCAGTACCCGAAGCCCTCAGGAATGTGTTGGCCATGCCGCCGCCTATAAGTACAACATCCATGCGATCCAATATGTTCGTCAACACCCCGAGCTTATCGGAAACTTTGGCGCCCCCGAAAATCGCCACTACCGGTCGTGCGGGATTAGAAAATGCCTTTTCCAGGTTTTCCAGTTCCTCCTTGAGCAAGAGTCCCGCAGCTTTTTCCTTTACTAAGGAAGCGATCCCGACAGTGGAGGCATGGGCCCTGTGTGCCGTTCCAAAAGCATCATTTACAAATACATCGGCGATGGAAGCCAATTCACGTGCAAATTCCAGATCGTTCTTCGTCTCGCCTGAATGAAACCTCAGGTTTTCCAACAGCAACAGTCCGCCATCCGGAATCGTCGCTACTGCCTCCTTGACCTTTTGTCCGATGCAATCGTCCACGAACCGCACCTCTCGACCGACCAGCTCTTGCAGGCGGATGGCGGCGGGCCGTAGACTCATTTCCGGCTTTTTCTCCCCCTTGGGTCGTCCCAAATGCGATGTCAGAATCAACTTGGCGCCCTGTTCGATAGCGTAGTTGATCGTGGGTAGGGCCCGACGGATTCTGGTATCGTCCTTTATGACTCCCGATGCATCAAGGGGAACATTGAAGTCGAAACGAAAGAAAACTCGCTTTCCTTTGATGTCAATGTCACGAATGCTCTTAATTGCCATGGCATGTACCCCGAAAGGTCCAAAATCGCATCGCGGCTTTGTTCAATGGATTCTCACAATGCAGCGACGTCGCGAAGTCTGATGATATTAAGATAGCCGTTCACCCATGTACACGGCCAGATCTACCATTCTAGCGGCATATCCCGACTCGTTGTCGTACCAGGAGAGGACCTTCACCATATTGCCGCCTACGCAAAAAGTCGATGGCGCGTCAAAAATGGAAGAATACGTACTGTTCACGAAATCGGTGCTGACAAGAGGCTCATCGACGTACAGCAATATACCTTTCATGCGGCCGTCGGCCGCCTTTTTCATCGCTGCGTTTACTTCTTCTACTGTGGCCTCTCGCTTCAGGGTGGCTGTAAGATCCACTAAAGAGACATTTGGAGTCGGAACTCGGATTGCCATCCCGTCCAGTTTTCCCACAAGCTCCGGAATTACCTGACCCACTGCGGTAGCCGCGCCGGTTGTAGTTGGTATCATATTTAGCGCAGCCGCCCTAGCTCTGCGGTAATCTTTATGA
>DATJPW010000272.1:0-4255 GCA_035506215.1 Desulfomonilaceae bacterium | reverse complement strand
GCACATTTAATCCGAGACAGGTGTTGCTGGAGCAACTAGCTTCCATGAAAGTTGAAAGAAGCATAGACGCGATCGAAAAAGGGGATGAGATCGATCTGGCCACCGGGGAGATTTCCCGGGAATTGGACGCAAGAATTTCTATGCGGCAACACAAACAGATCAAGGAGATCGAGGACGCGCTGGAGAGGATTAAGCACGGCGAATACGGAATATGTGAGGAATGCGGCGAGCCGATTCCTGAACAGCGCCTAAGGCTCTTTCCGGCCGCTCGATTGTGCGTCAAGTGCCAGGAGGAATACGATCATTATGAGAAACTAAGAGAAGACCAGTCCCTCAGAGGAGGGCCTTGGCGAGAGGAGACCTCGGAAGGCGGCTATGCGCGCTCCTTTGAGGAATAAACACCGCAATCCGGTTCAAGGAAACTTCGGAGGAAAGCGTCTCGGGATGGAATTCCTCCGAAGCTTCTTTTTGAGAACCGAACATCATTAAGTGGATGTATCTAGGCTCGTCGAAAATATTCGTATAGGTCGTCAAAGATGATGCCGCCGCGCTCAAGCCGTATTTCATCAGACTTGTGAGCCGAGGCCAGTCCCTCCATGAGTCCGCCAATTCCCGCAGTCTCAGGTCTTTTGAACTTCGCCTCTTTGAAATCCAGGTCGTGAATTATCTGTCCTATCCGGGCAAGGGCTTCGTCACCTGCGAAGAATCGAGCGACCAGAACTTCAAAGGTGCAAAGGTCACCCTCATGGGTGAACTTCCCCTCATACATGTCAAAACGCAGTTCGTCGGCTTTCGGTCTGTAACCTCTGCTCGAGACGAACCTGAACCTCGCGTCAGGATCGATGAAACGAAGGATCAGCCACGCGCATGCTATCCGGTCTATGTAAACACCCTTGCGGGTCACCCACGTCCGTCCTCTCAAATCGGCAAGGTCCGGCGTTCGTGACTTCGCCGCTGCGGCTTCTGTTTGTTTAATTTCTTGGAGGCGATTCTCTATCCTCTCCAACAGGGATTCCACGGGCCCCCTGTCTGGAGCACTAAAGAAGTCAAGCCCAACGACAATAGAAAAGCGTTTCCTCAGCCGGGCGTAACACGTTTCCAGTTCGGTCCTGTCTTCGTCCTGAGTTGACGAAAGGTTCGTAGGAGTCGCGTCCAAGATAGCCCGCGCTTCTTCAGCGATTTGGGCGTAATCGGCGTCTCTCGCAGCTTGAAACAACGCCTCGACTTGGTCGTCCTTCAATCCTTCAACGAAACTGGCCGTGCAGATCGACGCTTCGCCTCCTCCTTGAACGATCTCCCGCAGCACCCACTGAAAGTCCTCTAAGGTTTCTTCATTCTTTGGAATGACATACACAGAGTTCTTGATCGCAACCGCGCCGAGACTCTGGAGCCTTCGCCAAATCTTGACCCTGAAATAGGCGGGCTTCAGGGGAAGCTGATGAATCAGAAGCAACCATTTTCCATCGGGGCATTCAGCCATTGGGAGAGCCTTTTTAGTAACACTTGACACTATTATGATACATGTGTATCTTCAGTCAAGAGGAGATTGCCAACTTGGAAGGGATTTTTTTGGAATGCTCATTGCCTCGATCAGAGCATGGTCACTTCTCAAACCTTGGAAGAGGGGCAATATAATGAGAAAGGGAGGAGGTGGCCATTATGTCTAGAGAAGAAGGAAATCAGGAAAAGAATGTCGAGTCCCAACAGGGGGCATCAGGGGAACGGACCGTCGATGAATGTGCGGACATCAAAGACCCTGTGAGGAAAGGTTTGTGCCGGATCTGCCAAGCACCGGTGATCGGCGAGGCCCCGTTTTGCAAAGATCATGAGCCGCCCGTGCCGTAATGCTGAAAAGGACCTGGAGGGCCCCTGCCCTCCAAGAGTCCATTGATAACCTAACTAAACACTCCCTTTCTCATGAGAGGATCTATTGGGTAACTCCGTCATGATGCGGATGGGCCATCTTTCGGCCTTTCTGGCGTTGCAGCGCAGCACGGTTGGCTTGCTTTTCGTGGTCATCCTGGTGGGGATGGGCGAGCGTATGGCCGAACGCTTCCTGCCTATCTACATGATGGCTCTGGGTGGAGGCGCTCTCTCCATCGGATTGTTGAACGCCATGAGCAATTTGTTGGGCGCGCTTTACTCATTCCCCGGCGGGTACCTTTCCGACCGGATCGGCAGCAAGCGGTCGTTGGTCGTATTCAATCTCCTGGCCATGGCCGGTTTCACCGTCGTAATTCTTGTGCCCGCGTGGCAGGCGGTCCTACTGGGCGCGGTACTCTTCCTATCGTGGTCGGCAATCTCGCTCCCGGCAACCATGAGTTTGATCTACGAGGTCCTGCCCCAGCACAAGCGTACTATGGGTGTAAGCATGAACTCGCTTGTGCGTCGTATTCCCATGGCCGTCGGACCTATTCTTGGAGGGCTTTGTATAAGTGTCTGGGGAGAGCTTGACGGAGTTCGCATTGCATTTGCAATTGCTCTGGCGCTGGCCGGTGTAGCCCTGATTCTTCAGCAGAGGCTCATTGAAGACAGGAGGAAAACAGCGGATGCAGATGAATGTGAACTGGTGCCTGAAAAGAACCCCGTGAAGCTCTTCAGACTGATGAGCCCTTCCATGAGGGGCCTGTTGGTAACGGATATCCTGATCCGATTCTGCGAACAGATCCCATATGCTTTCGTGGTCGTTTGGTGCATGAAGGTGATCGCAGATCCCGTGTCCGCAGTACAGTTCGGTTTCCTGACCAGCATTGAAATGACCGCGGCGGTGCTGGTGTACATTCCGGTTGCCTATCTCGCGGACAGAGGAACCAAAAAGCCATATGTCCTTATCACATTCGGATTTTTCACCCTTTTCCCGCTGGTACTTATGTATTGCCGCTCATTCGAGTGGTTGGTGTTGGCGTTCATACTGAGAGGACTCAAAGAGTTCGGCGAACCCACTCGCAAATCGTTGATCATGGATCTCGCGCCTGATAGCTGCAAGGCCGGCATGTTCGGGCTGTATTACCTGATTAGAGACGTTGTCGTCTCCGTGGCCGCATTCGGAGGCGCCTTGCTCTGGCAAATCAGCCCGGAGACGAATTTTGTCACGGCCTTTGTCTTCGGTGTTATCGGAACGCTGGGGTTCGCAATCTATGGGAAGGATCTAGCACCGGCCTCTATGTCGCGATGAACGATTTCAAAATGTCGGGGCGACAAACCGACATTAATTTTTGCACTTGCGCCGCTTATGAAGGTTCATCCCAGCGTCGGCGAATCCCACAAGCGGTCCCAACCGCCTCCCTCGTCTTTGCCTTTCTCTTGGTCATTGTCATCCGCTTCATCTTTGTCGCCATCTTTTTCACCGTTGCCGTTCCCGTTATCTCCGGCAAGCGTCGTGGCCACAACGGTATTTGGGTAGGTCCCACGGATTTGCAGGGGCCTGAATGTGCCCAAGACCGTGTCCGCCTCCATGAGACTGACGTTGGCAAGACTTGCTCTGTCCAGGTTGAAAGGAGCGGCGTGTCCTACCACTTGTAAAGAAAAGAATGACACCGCGGCGACTGAGACAATCAGTGGCACAAGCGCCAGTGATGCTACCAGTGATTTGTTCATTGCAATCCCCCGGGGATGTGAGAAACAAAATCATTATAGCACTGAGCCTGTATGCGGGCACTGTGGCGCGGCAAATCAGAAAAGACAGTATCGATCTAATCTTCAAGCCCGCATCAAGCCACCAAATTAGAACTCAAACCTGGAAGAGAATTCGCCACCAATGACCCCATTAAGGGTCCTGTCAGGCCGTGTTCCAAACAGGTTCCCCGCGTTTCCTGTATGCCAGGCCGGGACAGACCTGTCTATGCATGCATAATTGAACCACTTACCTGGTTGCCAATAACCGAAAACCATCCCGATCTGCCACTTGTCCAGGATTTTCCAATCGAAGCCCGCATCGATCTCGTAACCGAGGCCCCGGTCGGGAATATTCGGCGAGGCTGCATAGCGAGTAAAGTTGAAGTCTATGTTGCCATCCACCGCAGCCGGAAAGTTGCCCACCCCCGCGTTAGGCCCTATACAGCCCCAGCTATAACCATTGGATGTCCTTTCGGCCCAGGCAAAGGTCCCGAAAATGTTCAGGTTGGCCGCGACAGCATAATCCAGTCTGGTCGCTAGGACAGTGGCGTCCCTTATGAAGCCGTCGCCCGAGAGATTGTAAGCGTTGAGGCCTGAACCATAATCGTAACCGAAAATGTAAGCGTAAGGCCGCAACAGG
>DATJPW010000271.1:0-13059 GCA_035506215.1 Desulfomonilaceae bacterium | reverse complement strand
CCCAGCATTGAGACAACTTGCGCATTTGCCTGTGCAAGTTGCGCATTGGTCTGTGCAAGCTGCGCCTCAAGGTCCTTGATCCGGGCGCCTTGTTGTTCCACTTTGCATCCGTTAAGAACTTCGTTGCCCAGGCTGGAAAAGAAACGCCTGATTACAGCAACTTCGGCAGTGTCGGCTTCAAAAAGAGACCAGATTGGTTCCTTTCGAGTTTCTTCACCTACCGCTACTACGCCGAGACCATAGCCATGAGTGAGCTCGAAAACCGGATATCTAGATTGCAATTCTACGAAAAAACGCCGAGCCCCGAAATGCGGTTCTTGAGCGTTGATATCATGCAACAGCACGACAGATCGGGAACTCAATTTGGGTCGCCATGATTCGAAGTCATGCTTAACCGATTCATATTCATGGCAACCGTCTATATGAAGAAGGTCAATAGAGCCGTCCCTGAATTCTTTCAGAGCGTCATCAAACTTCATCCTAAGCAGTTTGGAGAAATTAGAATAAAGCGGCTCGTGATTTGCTACCAGCTCCTGAAAAATCTCTTCGCCATAGAAGCCGGCATGTTCATCACCTTCCCATGTGTCTATGGCATAGCATTTCGTAGGAAGCCCCAAGACCTCCACGGCCTGGCAGAAAGCACAATAGGAGACTCCTGTGTGCGTGCCCAGTTCAACGATTAGTTCAGGTTTGTGCGCCTGGACCAGTGCAAATGCAAAAGGGATGTTGTCCAGCCAGGCGAGTGCATCGCTCGTCCTCCTGGGTTTCATGTAAGCTATCGGATAGTCTAGAGGGTTGAACATTCGAATCAGCCTGCTGCTTCTCCGTCGATTTCTCGCAGAGAAATGTGTCTCATCGGTATTCCTACGAGACCTGTGTAGGTGCTGCTGGAATGGGATTTGAGGAACAGGCAATCGTGCAGCCAGTGAAGCGCCACATGGTCTTGCATGCTACCGTTGACAACCCCGACTGTAACCGAATAATCGCCGGACGGCAAGGTCGGCATGCGGAAATTGAATCGGGCCTCGAAACTGCGATTAGCCTTGATCGATGGCGGCTCCGATAAGTAGGTGAGATATGTATTGTCTCCAAACAAGTATTGCCCAAGGCGGTCTCTGAAATAAAAGCCGACGAGCGGCTTTTCCAGATCGATTTCGCTCCTGACTCGAATCACAAGTACGACTTCCTCGCCTCCTACTGTCCACGTCAAAGGCAAACCGCTGCTCGCGTCGGACAGCTTCACATCAACAATGTGAGCGCCACCGGCCCCGAAAGCACCCGAGTCCTCATTGAAAGGGAGGACCCGAATATCGTTTCTGTACTGCGAGTAGTTAATGTATTTCAATCGTTGATCGACAAAATCCTTCTCATCCACCGGCCCGCCCGGTGATTCTGTGGCAGAATCGGTGCGGGTCCCTTTCACATTCTGTCGCGAAGCGAACAAGTGTTCCAGATACAGGTCGCAAACATCCCTTGCGCTTCCTTGTGCCGCCGCTTTGCCGTGGTCCAACAAGATGGCACGGTCGCACAGGCTCAATATTGCGGATGTGTCATGACTGACAAACAGTAATGTGCCGCTCTCGCGAAACTTTTCCATAGACCGCATACACTTGTGAGCGAACCCAACGTCCCCGACTGCGAGAACTTCGTCAACGGCCAGGATTTCTGCATCGACATTGACCGCTACGGCAAAGCCGAGTCTGACAACCATCCCGGTGGAATATGTCTTGACCGGCTGATCGATGAAATCCGCTATGTCAGCAAATTCAACAATTGCATGATATTTTGCGTCAATTTCCTCCTTCGATAAGCCGAGGATGGTCGCGTTCATGTAAACATTTTCTTTTCCGGTAAATTCCGGGTTAAAACCGGAACCCAATTCAAGAAGGGCGGACACGCGGCCACGAATTTCTACCGTGCCCACCGTGGGGGCCAATGTACCGCAGAGGATCTGGAGCAAGGTGCTTTTACCGGAGCCGTTTCGGCCCACTATGCCGAGAGTCTCTCCTCTTTTGATATCGAAACAGATGTCTCGTAATGCCCAGAAATCTCTATGATAATTTCGTCTGCCGAAAGAAAGGACCTCTTTGAGTTTGTCTCTGGGTTTGTCGTAAATCGAGTAGCACTTGCCCAGTTCGCGGGCGGATATGGCAATCCCTTGCCCGTCGAGAGTAGTCGGGGACGTTCCTACCGGTTCCGTCGTTTCCCGTGGGCGGGATTCAGATGACATCAGCAAAGGCCCTCTTGCTTTTCATGAACCACACATAGCCGAGCTGTAGAATTACCAACGAAACCAGTGTCACGCCGAGCCACCAACCCCATTCGGGCATCAAGCCCCAGATCAAGGTACGACGCGAGTCCTCCAATATTGTTGCGAGAGGATTAAGCCTCAAAATCATCTGGAAAGACGGGGGAAGCGCCGATATGGGGTAGATCACCGGTGAAAGGAAAAATAGCAATTGAAGCAAAACTATCACAACCTCGCTTATGTCCCGCAGAAAGACGCCAAGGGACGCCAGGAACCACCCGACGCCCAGGCTCAGGGCACATAAGGGCAAGAGCACCAGAGGGAACAGCCACATTGTGGAAGAGACCTTCGGGCTGAACAAGGCAAGGGCGGGAATAAGTATGGCCAATCCTATAATGGCATTGACCAGGCTTGAGGCCAAAACCGCCACCGGTAGCACCTCCAAAGGGAACACGACCTTCTTGACGTAGTTGGGATTCCTAACTATCAGGCCCGGCGCCCTGCCGACACAGTTAGAAAAGACATTATAGACTATCAGGCCGCAGAAAAAATTGAGCGCGAATCCCGACTGACCATGGCCTAAACCGTCTCCAAAACCGACCTTGAGTATTATCCCGAAAACCAATGTGTAGACGACCAGTGTCATCAAGGGATTGATCACAGACCACACCAGTCCCAAGTAAGTTCCCTTGTACCGACCAATGACTTCGCTCCAGGTGAACTGCCTGATCACGGACCGGAATGAAAACAGACTCTTGAACATTGTCAGCGGGCTCATAAACTGAGCGAATGAGGGGGGTTCAGCAGAGATGATCCTGGTATTATTCATGAAAAATTTATGAGCCTAAGTTGGAATCATGAATCAGACACATCCAAGGCCGGAATTTGATGTTCTTGAAACTTTTGTCAATGTTATCAACATGTCACGGTCTTGTCAACTCAAGGATTTTCGTCGCTGGACACGTCCGTGCGCCATGAATTGGGGATTGATAAGAGGCACGGCACATTCGTGACGGTCAAGTCTTCCCTCCCGGACCGTTAAGAGTTATATTGCGACACATATAGGTTTAGCTCCGAGTCCAAGAAGGAGAATTGTTTATGGAAGCCCTGGGTATGTGTTTGGGAGCGTCTACGCTCAGCTTGGTTCGTGTGCGCAAAAGCGCCGATGGAATCGAAATAGTCGAGACCGCGAATATAACTCACGAAGGCAACCCTAGAAAAACTCTTCTCGAAGCGCTTGAAAGCATTCCAGACATTCGAGCTATCCCCCTGGCGGTCACCGGCCGAAAATTCATCAATTTCATCGATCTCACCACAATTTCCGAGCCTGAAGCCGTTGAAAGGGCGTTTGCCCACATACTCCCGCAAAACGACCGCTATCGCGTTGTCGTCAGCGCGGGTGGAGAGACTTTTCTTGTTTATCACATGGACGAAGACGGCAAGATTCAAGGGATACAGACCGGGAACAAGTGCGCATCGGGGACCGGCGAGTTCTTTCTCCAGCAAATCGGCCGGATGAATTTGACGCTTGAGGACGTTGCACGGCTTGGGATTTCCGAAGAACCGCACAAGGTCTCGGGAAGATGTTCCGTATTCTGCAAGAGCGATTGCACCCACGCCTTGAACAAAGGTGTGCCGAAGGGCCACGTTGTTGCCGGACTTGCCAAGATGATGGCCGGCAAGGTCGTGGAGCTGTTGAAGAAGCTCCCCAAGAAATCAGTGGTTTTGGTAGGAGGATCATCCCGCAACAAGACCATGATCCATTACCTTGCCAAGGAAATAGAGGACCTCTTCATCCCCGAAGAAGCCCCGTATTTCGAGGCATTAGGCGCGGCGTTGTGGGCGCTTGATAATCCGACGGTACGATATGCCGGCCCGGAGCATGTGTTCAAGAAGAAGGGCTCCGCATTCAAGTTCCTGAAACCGCTCGAAGATTTCCGTCATATGGTCCATTTCAACGAGCAGCCCAGGGGAAAGGCGGAATCAGGCGACAGGACGATTCTAGGACTGGACGTAGGCTCTACGACCACCAAAGGCGTTATCATGAGGTGTCGGGACAAGGCCATATTGGCCGCTGACTATCTCAGGACCGACGGCGATCCTGTGGCCGCGTCTCGCAATGTCTATCGAAGTCTTGCTGAACAGATCGACGTACCCATCGACGTAGTCGGGTTAGGCGTGACCGGTTCCGGGCGACAAATCGCCGGACTGCATGCCATGACGGACGGAGTGATTAACGAAATCATCGCACACGCGGCTGCCGCAGTCCATTTTGACCCGGAAGTCGACACCATCTTCGAGATTGGAGGGCAAGACGCCAAGTACACGTATATCACCAACAGTGTTCCCAGCGACTACGCCATGAACGAGGCCTGCAGCGCGGGGACAGGATCGTTCCTTGAAGAATCCGCGAAAGAGAGCCTGGGGCTCAAAGTTACCGAAATCGGCAAATCGGCGTACATGGGGACAAATCCCCCGAATTTTAACGACCAGTGCGCTGCGTTCATCGGGTCTGACATTAAAAACGCGTCGCAAGAAGGCATCCCCGTGAACGACATAGTCGCCGGGCTGGTCTACTCGATATGCATGAACTACTCCAACCGGGTAAAAGGTAACCGACCTGTCGGGAAGAAGGTATTTATGCAGGGAGGGGTCTGTTACAACGAGGCGATCCCCGCTGCCATGGCCGCGCTGACAGGGAAAGAGATTGTTGTTCCCCCTGAGCCTGGTTTGATGGGGGCTTTCGGCGTAGCTCTGGAAGTGGAACGAAGGATCGAGCGGGGCCTCATGAAGGAGGTCGCTTTTGATCTCAACCGTCTGGCCGGTCGCGAAGTCAAATACAAAAAAACCTTTGTATGCGGGGGTGGGAAAGAGAAATGCGACAGGCGCTGTGAAATAGCAAGAATAGAGATAGAAGGCGAAACATATCCGTTTGGAGGGGCCTGCAACCGCTATGTGAACTTGATTCGACACCTGGAGTTCGACAAGGGTGCCCTGGACATGATCGATTATCGACAGCGTCTTGTGTTCCGTGATCTCGCGCCGGACGACCCCGCGGACACGCGCCCCACAATTGGAATGAACCGCTCCTTCCTGGTGAACACTTATTTTCCGTTCTTCAACGCGTTCTTCAAAGAATTGGGATACCGGCTGATGTTGCCGGATAAGATCGATCCCGTCGGAGTGGACCAGCAGGCGGCGGCCTTTTGCTTTCCGGTGGAGATTGCGCACGGCTCCATTTCCGACCTTCTGAGGAAGGACCCGGATATGTTGTTCATCCCGCACATCAGAGGTGTGCCTACGGACCAGGAAAATTCAAACACATGCACGTGCGTATTTGTCCAAGGAGAGGCTTTTTATTTAGGCACGACTTTTGACGGCATGCGATCAAAAAGAATCATTACACCTTACTTGGACTTGAGTCGTGGATTTGAACCTAAGAGCGGGGAGTTTGTCAAAGTCGCGGCCGAACTTGGGCAATCGCGCGATGACGCGGCTCGGGCTTTCAACGCGGGCATGGCAGCGCAGGCAGCTTTCAGGGATGAACTGCGATCCAGGGGCGCTGAAATACTTCAGGAACTTAAGGACGATCCCGAGGCTATGGCTGTGGTGGTTTTCGGCCGTCCATACAATTCTTTCGCCGCAGAGGCCAACAAAGGCATCCCGGCGAAGTTCGCATCCAGAGGTTACCGCATTATCCCGTTTGATATGTTGGCATATGAAGACCAAAGCCTGGATGACGCTGCCACCATGTATTGGTCCATGGGACGGATGATCCTTAAGGGCTCGCGGCTGGTCAAGAATCATCCTCAGCTTTTTGGGACTTACATAAGCAATTTCTCGTGCGGCCCGGACTCCTTTATCGTTGGGTATTTTCGAGAAGAAATGGGAAGAAAGCCCTCTCTCACACTGGAGTTGGACAGCCACACAGCGGATGCGGGCCTGGAAACACGCATCGAGGCTTTTCTGGATATAGTGCAACACTATCGAGAACTTGAGAGTAAGAAGCGCATCACCGCAGTGGCTAAAGACTTTGAGGCCGCCAGGTGCCGTATAGTGGATGGAAAGCCCGTCGTTGTAACTGTAGATGGCAGAAAGCTTCCCTTGACTGACCCAAGCGTAAGAATAATCATTCCGGCAATGGGTCGTTTCGGCCATTACGCTCTTGTAAAAACATTTCGGAAGGTTGGAATCAACGCCTACGCTGTACCGCCCGCGGATGAAGAGGTGCTCAAAATCGGTCGAGGTAACTCAACGTGCAAAGAGTGCCTGCCGCTTCAGACAACAGTGGGCTCCATGTTGAACTATTTCTGGAATGACAGGCCCGAAGGCGAGGTGTCGGCTTATTTTATGCCCGGGGCCGGTGGACCGTGCCGTTTCGGCCAGTACAACGTGTTCTCCCGCCGGTTGATTGAACGGCACCGCATACCTGATGCTGCGGTACTCACTCTTAATGCGGCAAACGGCTACATGGGATTGGGAGATCGATTCACCCTCCCGGCGTGGCGTGCGATCGTTATCAGTGACGTGATGTACGAAATCTGGTCTACACTGCTGGCTGCTGCTCAGGATCGGGAGTCTGCGATACAGACTTTTTATCAGGAATGGGAAGGCCTGGTGGACGTAATCCACCTCTCCTGGAAGCAGATTCGTACCCGCATAGAATCGGCTGCCCAAACGCTGTCTCGCATACCGCTAAAAATGCCTTACGAGGAGATACCCAAAATTTCTCTAATAGGAGAAATATACGTTCGTAATGATCCAATATCGTTGCAGAATCTCGTAGAGAAGATGGCGGATCGCGGATTTATCGTGAGGACGTCCCAGACCAGCGAGTGGGTCAAGTACGTGGACTGGCTAATAAAGAGCGGCATCGAGGGAGACAGCACCGACATACCGTTCTGGATTCGGTACTACGTCAAACGATATTTCGACCGAAAAATTAGGAACCTTTTCGCTCCGTCCGGCCTTTTCTTCCACGAGGTCATGAATGTGGAAGACCTGATCCAAGCCGGCGAGAAGTTCATCTCTCCGAAATTGACCGGTGAGGCGATCCTTACGGTGGGTGCGGCCTTACACGAGGTCCTTCATCCCGCGTGCGGGATTATTTCCATCGGCCCCTTCGGATGCATGCCCAGTCGAATCGCCGAGGCCGTATTGTCAGAGAAGTTCACCACGGATGAGAAACTGGAACTCCTCCAGAGAGTCAACGGGAAAAGGCCGGCCGGCCACGCCAAGGTGCTTTCGGCCAAAAATCGCAAACTGCCTTTTCTGGCCATTGAAACTGATGGGAACGCTTTTCCGCAGATAATCGAAGCCAGGCTGGAAGCCTTTTCCCTGCAAGCCCGACGGCTGCATGAACAGATGCTTGAAGACGGTCATCGGTAGAACTGCTAATGGCGTCAGGAAGGCCGCAGTCGAGTGCTGAAGTTCTCAAATACCCGAGAAAAAGGTAACGAGGCCGAGCGGATCGCCTCTGCTTACCTGGCCAAGAACGGCTATCGCATCGTCGAGCGTAATTTTCATTGCAGGGTAGGAGAGATCGATATCATCGCTCAAGAAGGGGGAGACCTCGTGTTTCTTGAGGTGAGGTCCTGGCACTCCACAGCCACAGTGAATCCTGTTTATTCCGTTGATCGGCGTAAGCAGAACAAAATCATCAAGGCGGCGGAATTATATCTCGCGAAGCACGTTCCACATCCAACGCCCGCACGATTCGATGTGGTCATTGTGAAACTCACTGATCCGCCGTATGTCCAACTTATCCAAGATGCCTTCGGGATACAACCTTCCGGTTTCATAGATTAGTTCTGGAAAGGAACGCGTTCTGTGACGGCATGAGATAGGGGTTATCGGGTCGAGAGACTGCATTGACGTGATTGACAACATTGCTTAAAGTGTCTAAGGATATTGTCAACGCGGGTAAATGATGACTCATCGGACCTGATGAGCCCCGCTATTTAGCCGATGCGTTCGGTTGGCCACTTCACAAATCGTGAGCGCCCTTAGCTCAGTTGGATAGAGCGTCTGACTACGGATCAGAAGGTCGGGAGTTCGAATCTCTCAGGGCGTACCAAAAAATAATTCCATGCAATTCGAATGGGACCCAAAAAAGGCCGACCGAAACTATAAGAAGCATGGGGTTTCATTTGAGGAATCAGTAACAGTGTTTTACGATCCGCTGTCCGCCACGTTTGATGATCCCGATCATGCCGTTGGCGAGCAGCGCTACGTCACAATAGGTATTTCCATTCGCGACCGTTTGCTGGTTATCGCACATACAGAAAGAGAACAAACCTTGCGTATCATCAGCGCGAGACGGGCGAACGCGCATGAGAGGAAACGGCATGAGGGGTAAGTCCGAGAAAAGAGGCAATGAATTACGCCCGGAGTACGACTTCGACTATGCCAAAGCTGTACGAGGAAAGTATTACAAGCGCCTGTTGCAGGAGGGGGCTAATGTCATCGTTCTTGAACCCGATGTCGCCAAGGCTTTCCACGATTCGGCTTCAGTAAATGAGGCATTGAGGTCGCTGCTCGATTTGGCTCGTTCCACGCATCGCCTAACCAAACGTTCCGGCCGACGGCGCAAGGACAACGGGGCTCAACTCTCATAGGACCAACGTAGGATGCGATTGATCCCGCGTCACGAGGAATGAACCGCTTCGCTCGAGAAGAATCGGGCCGTAAGGAATTGGTGCTCTGTATGAGGGCGGAAAGGATGAAGTTGCGGAGATCGCCCGTAGCAGGACTCGCGAAAGCGAGGACTGATGTCAGAGGCCGATGCCGCCGAAAACGTCAACGAATAAGCACCTAACTCCCTGCCATGCAATGATTTTGAGACCGTACTAGATTTACGGTCTCTATTTCCGGTGACAAAAAATTCCATTAGAAATTCCTGAACGGCCGGCACCTCTTCACCACATGCTTCCTGGGCTATAGGAAAAGCGGCTCAGAACCGATTTGGCTAAGCCGCAGGGGATTTTCTTCGAAGCTCGGGCCAGCATCTGAATTTGTTTGTATTTGGAGCCAAGATGGAGACTCACAATATCGTGGAACCTCATGCATCACCGCCCTTCTCGGATCGGAAACAGCGGAAGTTGAAAGCTGCCCAGACCAAACTACTTTATGCACAGTCCGGCATCGGATCATTGGGAGCCTTTTTAGGTGCTCTGATACTGGGAGGCGCTCTCTGGAAAGTAGTCTCCCACGACCGCATAGTTGTCTGGGTGTTGGCGTACGCGGCTTTGTTCTTGGGCAGGCATTGCCTTACACACTTCTTCAATAAGCAAGAACCAGATGAAGACGAGGTAATAAAGTGGGGTAAGTGGCACACGTTGGCGGTTAGTGCGGGAGGACTGATGTGGGGAGTGGCAGGCGTCTGGTTGTTTCCGCAAGGTGCGATTCTGCATCAGTTTTTGCTTGCCATTTTCGTTGCGGGAATCGGGGCTGCAAGTATCGTTATCTACTCGCCCACGAAGGATTATGCGTTTAATCTCTTGCCCGCGTTGCTCCCTCTTTCATTCCGGTTCATATACGAATACGACAAATTTCATGTGATCACTGGAAGCGTGATGCTTCTATTTGCCGGTGTCCTTCTGGTGACAGGCAGACGGATGCACACGGTATATGCCGATTCATTGATGCTCAGATACGATAAAGAGGAACTCGTCGAGGACCTCAAGCAGGAAATTGCTCAACGTGACCGACTCCAAGCGGAATTGCGGACAGCTCGCGATGATCTCGAAATACGAGTTGAGGGGAGAACCGATGAATTGAAAGCGCTAAACCGCACCCTTGAGCAAGAGATTGTAGAACGAAAACAGGTTGAGGAGGAGTTGATAAAATCTGAGGAGAAGTACAGGCTGCTGGCCGAGAACGCCACGGACATGGTGTGGACCCTGGATCTTGCGACACTGAAATTCACCTATATCAGTCCATCCATACAGAAAATCCGCGGGTATAGTCCGGCAGAAGCCCTTGATCTGTCGCTGGACAAGACGTTGACGCCTGATTCTCACGCGAGGGCGGTGAAAATACTTGGTGAGGAGCTTGAGAGGGACAGTGAGCCCGACGCCAATCCCGACCGTATACGGCTGGTCGAGTTTCAAGAATTCTGCAAGGACGGTTCAATTATCGAGACGGAAGCAAGGATTAAGTTCCTTCGCGATGTGAACGGACTTCCCATCGGTCTCCTAGGCATTACAAGGGAGGTCACCGACCGCAAGCGGGCCGAAGAACTCGCCATGCAGACTGAACGCCTGAAGGCCATTGGCGACCTTGCCGGTGGCGTAGCACACAACTTCAACAACTTGCTCCAGATGGTCGTGGGCGGAATCGATCTCGCCTTGGTCGATCTGGAAACGGGAGACCTCCCCGAACTCAAGAAGACGCTCGAACAACTCCTTCAGGCTTCGAGGTCGGGTGCTGCAACAGTCAGGCGACTTCAGAGTTTTGCCCAGATCCGCGGTGAAGTCCAACCTCCTGAAGGCGAGACATTCGACCTCTCCGACACTGTGAAGCAGGCCGCTGAAATGACCAAGCCTTTTTGGAAGACCGGCCCCGACAAGGAAGGTATAGGGGTCGCCCTGAATCTCAAGCTCACGGATCGATGCTTTGTGAACGCAAAAGAAAGCGAGATCTCGGAGGTGTTGGTTAATCTGGTGAAGAATGCTGCCGAGGCTTTGCCAAAGGGGGGCGAAATTCTAATCAGTACATTCTTCCAAGGAGATCAGGTCGTCCTCCAGGTTGCTGATAACGGCGTGGGCATAAGGAGAGACCATCTCAAGAAAGTGTTTGAGCCTTTCTGGAGCACCAAGGGAGTGTCCATCGGAACTGGAATGGGGCTCGCTGTGAGCCACGGGATCATCAGTAGTCATGGAGGGACCATCTCTGTGGAGAGCGAAGAGGGAAAAGGCACCACCTTTACAGTAACGCTTCCTTTGGCCAACGAGCCCTCCGAAGTGCCAGTGCTTTCAGTCGAGGAAGCCTCCCGCGCCAAATTAAACCTCCTTGTGATTGACGACATGGCGATCATTGTCATGCATCTCAAGGGGATATTGACCAGGCACCAGCACGCGGTCTTCTCAGCAACTTCCGGTGAACGGGGCGTGGAAATTTTCAGAAATAACAAGATCGATTTGGTAATCTGTGACCTCGGGATGTCGGGTATGAATGGTTACGAGGTGGGGAAGGCGGTGCAGGCGATCTGTCAGGAACGAGGTATTCCGAAGACACCGTTTATCCTGTTGACCGGGTGGGATGTTAAGGCGCAGGAACAAGAAAAGATGATTGATTCCGGCGTGGACGCTATTCTGAAAAAGCCTCTGGACGCGAAGAAGCTGCTGGCTGCTATTAGTAAAGTCGTTGCGAGGGTCCCGCCCAGAGATGTGGAGACGGGTGAGTGAACGCCTCTTATCAAGTAGTACATAACCCCCCTTCAGTGACATGTCACGTCACATTTAAGTGTGTAGTGCCCGATGGGCAGGCGCCTGACTCTTTTGCCCTTAGCGGCAAAAATGGCGTTCGTGACAGCCGGGATGTTGCGCCAGGCGCCGGCGGTGGAACTCATAAGGATCGACACCGGCTGCGTGTGCCATTTCATCTATAAAGCTTTCCACTCGAGGACTAGAGAAGCCGACCTCCTTCTGAGCTTGCGGAGCACGACGGCGTGGCGTAACTAGGGATAAAAGCGGGAACCAACGAGCCCGGACTCGTTGTCAGGAGTGCCTCTCTTGCCCAACGATAATAGGGAAGACTTCCAGCGATCAAAGCTGGTTCAAAACAAAAGAGGGGGGTTGTCCGCCGGCAGTCTCTGGAGGAACCTGGTTCGTGGATTTGCAGGGATTGGGAGGAGCGAGGTTTTCAGATCCAAGAAAGACGAAAAAAGGCGCTGGCGACTGGTGCAGGTGGAATCGGCCCTGGAATGTAATATTCGGTGTGTCATGTGCCCCTGGCAGGAATTTAGGGCAAATGCCCGAGAGCGGGCGATCATGCGCAGCGAGGTCTGGGAATCCATTCGAGCTCACCTCAAGGAAATTCAGTCAGTGGACTTCACCGGTGGTGGTGAGCCCTTGCTTCAACCGCTGCTTGCCGAATGGGTTCAGGATGCGAAATCCGCAGGATGCGAGACCGGTGTTTTGACTAACGGCCTTCTATTAAGGAAGGAAACTGCAAAGAGATTGATTGATGCGGGCCTGGATTGGATTTGCGTTTCCATAGACGCCGCGGACAAGGCTGAATACGAAAGCATCCGGAGCAGGGCCAGCTTGGACATCGTATGTGAAAACCTGGCTAATTTGATCAGGATGAGGACCAACGATGTTCCCATGGTAATGATCAATTTTGTGATGATGTCTGATAACATCCACCAATTCGAGGCCATAGTGAATTTAGCCGCGCAATTGGGGGTCGATCAGGTGAATTTCAAACACTGCGACGTGATAAGAAGCAATCAAGGAAAAGGACTCGGACTCTTTGCGTCCGCGTCAACCAAGGAAACAAGACGTTTTGAAAAGGTTCTTGAGAAGGCTCGCAGCCGGGCAAAGAAGTTGAGAGTCCGGACCGCTGCCGGGACTTTCACTCCTGCTGAAAAACCGGTCTGCGAACAGGACCCGACGGATTCGGTGTTTATCACGTACGATGGGACCGCGGCTCCTTGCATATGCTTGGCCTATGGCGGACAGACCACTTTCTTGAGTCAAGATGTGATCATGCCCTCGATCCACTATGGACGCTTGCCTGAAATGGGTCTCATGGAAGTTTGGGAGTCTGAGAACTGTGTCCGTCTCAGGAAATGTTTCCGGGATAGG
>DATJPW010000270.1:0-40465 GCA_035506215.1 Desulfomonilaceae bacterium | reverse complement strand
TCGTGCTGACCTGCCCCGCGGCGGCCCAGCAGTCCGCGGCCCCAACACCCGCGGACTATATCCTCCTCACCATTATTTTTAAGCATGATCAATCCAAGAGCCTGGATGAGATCAACAAGATACAGGAAGAATCAGGCTTCTGGGCAAAGTTCCCGCCGGACGGAATCGCGGTGGAATCATGGTACATCGCTATGGGACTTGGCTACGTCGTGACGCTCCGTGTCCCTCCCAATAGGCTCCGAGAGGTGAACCGGGCGGTGGAGCAGACCGCGTGGAAGGCGTTCCGCACTGAGTTCTATCCCACATACGACGCCCGCGA
The DNA here is from genome assembly GCA_035506215.1 of Desulfomonilaceae bacterium. Classification (GTDB taxonomy): domain Bacteria; phylum Desulfobacterota; class Desulfomonilia; order Desulfomonilales; family Desulfomonilaceae; genus DATJPW01. The sequence goes on along the minus strand of DATJPW010000270.1, from coordinate 40,146 downwards.
GATCGCCAAGAGCTTCCGGGAACGTGCGCTCAAGAAGTGACAGCGTAGCTCCCATATTGTATAGTGGAAGCGGTCTCCAATTATTACTCGATATGATGCAGAAGAGCAAAAATGGACGATAAGAAGCCAACCGATTTTAAGGTCCTGAAACCAAATAAGCCTTCCCTCAACGCGTTGGAATGGGAACGTTTGTCTTCGGAAACAATTGACCTCGGCAGCTTGTTCAACAAGGATGTGACATCTTCAGGCAGCTTTGATCTTCGAGGTTTTCGCGCGACATCGTTTGCCAAGCTGCTGGAGGCTGTGCCCATACCCGCTTTGTTGGTCAGCCCGGCGCGTACGGTCATGTTCTGTAATCAGGCTTGCAGGAAGATTGGCGCAGCCTATGACAAAATGCAGGGTGAGGAGTTTTCATCGCTCTTTCCAAGCCCGGAGGACGGAATTGCCGCTGAATCCCTCATACAAAAAGTCTTGGCGAAAAGGACCCCGTTAGTCACTGAAGGGATACTCGGAATGGGAAAAACCAGGATGTGGGGCCGCATGCACTTGCGTTCTGTCCGAGTGGAGAAGCAAAGATTGGTGCTTGTGATTATCGAAGATATAACCCTGGAAAAACAGAGCAGGCCACAGGTTGTTTCCCAAGCGTGATTGAATGGTTACTTCAGGATCGGGCACAAGGCTCCACTAGCGTGTTGGCTCGTCCATCGCATATAGGCTTCCGTCATTGCTGCCGAAATATATAACGCCATCCGATACCGTGGGCGCACAAAAGACCTGGCCTCCAGTCTCAAATCTCCACAGTTCTCTGCCGGTCCTGATATCCACTGCATAGATGTGATGATCGGAACTCCCTAAATAGATGACGTTGCCGGCAACAAACGGTGAGGAAAATACGGAATTCGGCCTTTCGAACTTCCATCTCTCTCTTCCTGTCTCAGCGTCAACTGCAAAGAGAGTCCCGTCCGTGCTCCCGACGAACACCATTCCATTCGCGACGGCAGGGCGGGAATAGATCGATTGCCCGGTGGCGAATCTCCACCTTTCCTTTCCTTTCTCCACGTCCAGGGCATACAGATTACCTTCATGGCTGCCCACGTAGACGACCCCCGTCGTCACCGCAGGCGACGAATCCATCGGACCGCGAGTGTCGAACTGCCATCGCATTTTCCCTGAATCCGCATCGATTGCGTATAGAGCGCCCTTGTGACTTCCGCAAAAAACCGTTGCTCCGACAACGGCTGGAGAGGACTCCACCCAACTGAATGCCGGCCCGCCGATTTTAAATTTCCACAGCAGCGATCCATTGAGCGAGTCAACAGCGTAAAGTTTCCCATCGGTGCTCGTGAAATAGACTTTGCCCTCACCCACCGCGGGCGAACACCAAATTTCCTTGCCGGTCCTGAATCTCCATATCTCCCTTCCGGACATGACATAAAGTGCGCGCAGCCAGCAGTCCGAGCCACCGAAATAAACAATATCGTCCGAGATAACTGGAGAACATCTGACCACGTCGCCGGTGCTAAACTTCCAGTTGGGTCGGCCGGACTTGCGATCAATCGAATAGAGATATCCGTCCCAGCTTCCAAAGACAACCGCGTCACCGCATATGGCAGGAGTCGAAAAGATCCAGCCGCCGGATCGGAACTTCCAGCCGTGTTTCTGTGAGGGTTGTTGGAGTGCTCCGTCGACAAAAGAGTCGGTCAAATCCAAGTCTACAGTGCTTTCGAGTTCATTGACGCGCTCGTGTAGTTCCGCCTCGCCCATCAGCCCCGCTTCGTTCAGCTTACGGTATACGCTCAGCAGTCCCCCGGCCGAGAGTCCATACTTTGCCATGATCTCGGCATCATCCATCCCGGCGCGAAGATCGGCCAGCACTTGCTTGCCGCTTATCTTTAGTTTGATCTGCCCCATGCGGCCCGCCTTCATATGTGCTTAATATAGCACACCGCATGACTCATGGGTATGAAAGGCCTCCAGCTCGCTTTTTAAGCAGCAGAGCGGTGCTTGCAGCTCAAATCCGCCACTTTTCTTCTTTGCCGAACTAATCGTATGTTGACTAGACTGTCGGTTTACAAAGAGAGCAGGAATCTACCACCTTCCCTCCCGCTTTCATACAGTCGGACTCGTCATTAAGCTTCCGGCAGAAACCGCCTATGCAGCAACATCTTTTTGGCTCCATGAGACACCTCCATCGATGGTTCTCTTCCTCTTTGTTCAAAGAGTAAGCAGCAAGCGCGTAAGGTCAACATCAGGTAGGTTCGCCGACCTCTACGTAGTATCCGAACCTCGGATTACAGCAGCCCCCCTCTTACAATACGCTGTAGTGCCCATTAACATGTGGCGGCCGCGTCAATTATCCTCAGAATGACCCAACCTGATCGCAACGAGTCGAAAAGTATTACACCGAGCGGAAAGTAATTTGAGCATATTTACTCTTCACATGTCCCCTGGAAGGATGCTACTATCGCTGCCACATTTCTTGTTAGGACCTCTCGTTAACGTAGAGACAAACAAACGGCTTGTTGAAACGGTTTGGATCCCTCGGGCGTTGCCTAATTCAGGGTGTATGCCATGGATATAAAACGGGACTACTATGAGGATGTGGAACTTTTCAAGACCAACACCGCGTTGGCGCTGACCGTCTTGTTGTTGGCGGCTCTCGTTGCTCTTCCGTTTCTGGTCGGCGACTACACCCTCTACGTGCTCAATTTGATCGCAATCAACTCGATTGTGGCAATAGGATTGAATATTCTGGTGGGTTACACAGGGCAAATATCCCTGGGGCATGCCGGGTTCTTTGCCATAGGCGCGTACAGTTGCGTTCTGCTCATGGTCAAGGGATCGATCCCATTTATAGTGGCCCTGCCGGTCGCCGGGCTGATCGCCGCGCTATTCGGATTTGTGCTCGGGCTGCCGTCTCTGAGACTGGAGGGGCCTTACCTGGCCATTGCCACGCTTGGCTTTGGCATGGCAGTGACGCAAATCATAAGTCACCTCGAATTCACCGGTGGCCACATGGGCATAGAAGCGCCAAAAATGGCTATCGGTAGCCTCGTGGCCGACACCGGGCCGAAACAATACGCGGTAATCATCATTGTGGCCGTGGCTTTGGCCATCGCAGCGCTGAATCTCATGAAGACGCGGGTAGGCCGCGCTTTTGTGGCTATCAGGGACAGCGACATCGCTGCTGAAGCCATGGGCATCAACATTAGTTGGTACAAGACCCTGTCATTTGCTGTCAGCGCTTTCTACGCGGGGATAGGCGGAGCGCTGATGGCATTCGCTCTTGAACATGTCTCAGCCGGCAGCTTCAATCTCATGCTTTCGGTAACATTTCTCGCAATGGTAATAGTTGGTGGCCTGGGATCCGTCATGGGTTCAATTTTGGGGGCGGCCCTGCTTACCTATCTGCAAATCAAGCTTCAGATAGTCCAGGAAGCGCCGTGGATCGGGCCGTTTCTGTTGGAAGTCTCCAAGCGGTATCTCACAGTTGAAGGGTTGGCGAATATCCAGAGCATAGTCTTCGGGGCAATCATGATCGCAATTGTGGTCTTTGAGCCGCTGGGAATAAACGGCATTTATTTGCGGTTCAAACGCTATTGGAGGATGTGGCCGTTCTAGGCGAATCTCGCCGGTCTCGCAGAAAAGCGCGGGGGACTCGGAGGTTGAATGAACTTTTTCTTCGATCTGGTCATTGGAGGGCTTTCCATAGGGGCCTGTTATGCCTTGGTCGCACTTGCGATGGTCATCATCTACAAGACTTCCGAGGTCCTCAACTTTGCCCAGGGCGAAATGGCCATGATTTCAACCTTTGTAGCTTACACCCTGATCAGCAGCTATGGGGTGGGATTCTGGCTCTCCTCGGTCATCACTATGATATTTGCTCTGGTTCTCGGAATAGTACTGGAAGTCTCCTTTCTCAGACCGGCCAAGGACCCCACTATATTGGGATTTATCGTAATAACCCTCGGCGCTGAAATGATCCTTTACGGTCTCGCAGGATGGAAGTGGGGAGCCAACCAGAACCCCTTCCCAGTCCCCTTTTCCGAGTATTCCGGCATCAGTCTCGGCGGTGTTATGATCACCGAGATCAATCTTTGGACGTTTATAACAAGCCTTGTCCTCATGGCGTTGCTGGGCATTTTCTTCCGGTTCACCAAATTAGGAGTTGCCATGAAGGCCGTCCAGCAGAATCATTTTGCTGCTCAGGCCATGGGTATTCCAACCCGCCGCGTTCTATCTTTTACCTGGGGTCTGAGTTCGGTCACGGGCGCGGTTGCAGGGATGTTGATCGCGCCAATTTCCACGCTTGACCCGAACCTGATGTTCGATCCCATGTTGAAAGGATTCGCCGGCGCGGTGCTCGGTGGAATGACCAGTTTGCCGGGCGCCGCTTTGGGTGGCTATCTGCTGGGGCTCATCGAGAATTTTTTCGGCGGATACGTCTCACTGGAATTCAAGTCCGTGGTTGCTTTCGGCGTGATTGTGGTGATCCTCTGTGTGAAGCCTTCCGGCCTCTTCGTGAAGCACTTCGAGCGGAAGGTCTGAGTAACTAACAGAAAACTAGGCTAACCGGTTTGCACGCTGAAACCTTTACACCAAGGAGGCAAGAGATGAGGAAAGGATTCGTGTTGGGGATGTCCATTATCTGCGCGGTACTTGTGGCCGGGTGGTTTTCCGTCGCGATGTCCGCTGAAAAAGTCCGTGGTGTTACCGACACTGAAATTATCATAGGACAATGGGGTCCTCAGACCGGTCCGGCTGCCCTGTGGGGAGCAGTGGCCCGCGGAACGGGGGTCTTCTTCGATCTGATCAATGAAGAGGGCGGTATTGCAGGCCGAAAGATTAAGTACGTGCTGCGGGATGACGCGTATCAGCCTGCGAAAACCAAGGCCATCGGGAAAGAATTCGTTGAGGACATAGGCGTTTTTGGAGTCGCTGTCGGTGTGGGGACCTCACCGGGAATGGCCGTGCGCGATTATCTCATGGAGAACAAAGTCCCGTGGGTCGGTCCATCCACCGGTTCGCGCCACTGGACTCATCCGTTTCAGAAGTATCTTTTCGCTCTATATCCTCGCTACAGGGATGAAGCTTACCTCCTTACCGAGTACGCGGCGGAAAAACTCGGTTTGAAGAAAATCGGTTTCTTCTATCAGAATGATGATTACGGTAAGGAAGGCCTTGAAGGGGCTAAGAAATATATGGACAAGAAAGGCCTCAAGCTGGTCTCAGAGGTCCCCGTAGAAGTCACCGATACCGACCTCAAGTCTCACGCGTTGAAGCTCAAAGAAAGCGGCGCGGATGCCGTGATCATGTGGGTGCTGCCCAAACATGCCGCAACGATTCTGGGCCAAGCCAAGGCCGTGGGTTTTCAGCCGCAATGGATGGCCAGTTCAACCCTTTCCGATGCTCCCATGATGCACAAGGTGACTAAGGGGTTGTGGGAAGGCGTGATCGACGCAAACTTTCTCGACATGGAACATCCAAAAATGAAGAAATATTCCGAAGCTCAGAAAAAGTACGCGCCCAATGAGCAGAATACGGGTGTCTTCTTCATGGCTGGTATCATGTTTGCCGAGCCCTTGGTTGAGGGATTGCGAAGGGCCGGTAAAGACCTGACTCCCGACACATTTGTGAAGGCTATGGAGACCATCAAGAACTGGAATGACTGGCTCGGCCCTGACTGCACGTTCACTTCTACGGATCATCAAGGCGTGAAATCAGTTTTCCTGTGCAAATGCGGCCCCGAAGGCAAGCATATCAGAATCTCCGACTGGCTGACCTATAAGGAGGCCGACTAAGCCGGTGGGGCAATCCTTCGAGTTGCATGGACGGAAGCCCGGTTGATCAAAAGCTTGGGACTGTCTGATGCGGATTAGCACAAAACCTATAAGGCTCCATTGGCCCGGCAGAGATGCCGGGCCCTGCCATTGACCGGTAGTGACCGGCCTCCGTGCCGGTCAAATTGGGTTCATGAAGGCGAATCGGTGTAAGAGGGCACATGGCGCTTCTTGAAATAAATGACCTGTGGATCTCCTTTGGCGGTCTGGCTGCCCTGAGCAACGTTTCGATGGCGGTTGAGAAGGGCAAGATCTTCTCTATCATCGGGCCGAACGGCGCGGGCAAGACGACTATTTTCAACTGCATTACCGGTATCTATCGCCCGTCGAAGGGGAGCATTGTGTTCAACGGCCATGAGTTGATCGGCAAGCGACCGCATCAAGCTGCCAAGTTGGGTATAGCTCGAACATTTCAGAACATCGAACTGTTCGCGCACTTGACCACCATGGACAACCTTTTACTGGGTCGCCACATGCATATGAAGACAGGGATCCTGTCAGGAGCCACCCTTCTGGGTCCCTGGTCCCCGGTCGCAAAAGAAGAGTGCGCGCACAGAGAACGAGTGGAACGGATCATCGAATTCCTGGAAATAGAAGCTTCCAGAAATGTGCCTGTGGCCGCGCTCTCTTACGGAACCCGCAAATTAGTCGAACTGGGGAGAGCATTAGCTATGGAGCCCACGCTGCTACTCCTGGATGAGCCAACAGCGGGGATGAACCAGGAAGAAAAGCGCGACATGATGTTTTGGATCGGGGACATCCGGGATGACTTTGACGTGACCATCATCATGGTTGAGCATGACATGAATCTGGTAATGACAGTTTCCGACGAAGTTCTTGCCTTGAATTTCGGCGTGAAACTGGTCCAGGGGTTGCCGCAAGAGGTCCAGAATCATCCTGGAGTCCTGGAGGCTTATCTTGGAACCGACTGATTTTAGCGATTCTCGAAAACGATCTCTGACTCTGTGTTCTCGTCATTCCGGAGAAAGCTGGAATCCAGCCTCTTCAATCGCGAGAAACGCGGGACTGGACCAGGCTTTCGTCCGTGGGCGCTATCTTTAGGCGAATGTGGGGTGCGTGAACGCCCCCTCACCGTCCCCTCTTCCACCAGGGGAGAGGGTTTTCACAACCCCCTCTCTTGACAGGAGGGGGAAGGACATACCACACGCGTGAAAAGTTAGCGCATATGAGCTTTCGCCGGGGTGACAGGTCGTGAGAAGTTCATCCCTTTTTTGCCTGGTTATAAACGTAACAATTCAATACGGCGTTCAGCATGCTCGAAACAAAAAACATCGAGATTTACTACGGTAAGATCATGGTGGTGCGCGGCCTGTCCCTGAAAGTGGAAGAGGGACAGATCAGGGCCATCCTCGGGGCCAACGGCGCGGGGAAAAGCACTACACTCAAAACTATCATGGGATACCTGGACGATCAGCCGGAAAAAGGGTCCATCTGGTTCCGGGGTAAGCGCATTGACGGGATGCACACCGAGCACATTGTGAGGCTCGGAATCGCATATGTTCCGGAAGGTCGTGAAGTCTTTCCCGAGTTGACCCTTAAAGAGAACCTCATGATGGGGGCGTACACGCGAAGGGATCGCTCGGTTTCAGAAGACCTGGATCGTGTATTCTCTTACTTCCCGGTACTCAAGGACCGACTAAAACAACAAGCAGGGACCCTTTCCGGTGGCGAGCAACAGATGCTGTCCATCGGCAGGGCACTGATGTCCAAGCCGAGCTTAATGATCCTGGATGAGCCTTCGCTGGGTTTGTCGCCACTGCTGGTCAGCGAGATCTTCCACATCATCCGAAACATCAACGAAGATGGGACCACCATTCTGCTTGTTGAGCAGAATGCGCGCAAGGCATTGAGCGTCGCGCACCATGCGTTTATCATGGAGACAGGTCGCATTGTATTGGAAGGCTCACCGGAAAAGCTGGAGCAGGACGAAGATGTGCAGGAATTCTATCTGGGCATGGCCAAAGAGACTTCGGTAAAGGGCTACCAAAGATATAAGCGAAAAAAGAGGTGGAGATAGTGCGATTCAATCTCACATGACCGCCTTTGGGAAAGGACTTTGATTTGGACGACGCCGTAATAAAAGAGAAGTACATGACGGTGCCGAAAATGTTCAAGGAAAGGGTCTCGCGGCACCCGGACAGAGTGGCCCTGCGGTACAAATATCTGGGGATTTGGAGAGACGTTACCTGGGCAGAATATCTGGAAAAGGTCCGCCTCACATGCCTGGGGCTCGTTTCGCTAGGGGTGAAAGAAGGCGACCGCGTGGCCGTAATCGGCGAAAATCGCCCGGAATGGCTCTACTCAGACCTTGCCACTATGTCTATCGGCGCGGTCACTGTGGGTATTTACACTACGAGCGCAGCCCCGCAATGTGAATACGTGGTGGCCCATTCGGGGTCCAAAGTCTTTATTGCGGAAGATGAGGAGCAGCTTGACAAGGCGCTATACTTTAGGGAACGGACGCCGGACCTGACCAAGATAGTCGTCATGGATCCCAAGGGACTCCTACACTTCTCCGATCCCATGATGATGACCTTCGACGAGCTTCTGGAGCTTGGCAAAGATCTCGACCAGCGGGAGCCGCACCTGTTCGATGAGATGATCGAGAAGATCAAGCCGGAGGATTTGGCCCTGATCATTTACACCTCCGGGACCACAGGACCGCCAAAAGGGGCCATGCTCTCCCACCGGAACGTCATATGGACGACCTGGTCAATTGATGAGGCAAATCCGCTTTTCCCTTCAGACGAAGTGCTGTCATTCTTACCGCTTAGCCATATTGCGGAGCGCATGTTCAGTGTCTTTATACCGATGCGCGTCGGGTACACGGTCAATTTCACGGAGAGCCCCGACACGGTGATGGATAACTTCCGTGAGGTGTCACCCACGGTGATCTTCGCAGTTCCAAGAATCTGGGAAAAGTACTATTCCGGCATCAGAATTGGCATGGCCAATGCGACGTGGTTCAAGAGGGTCGCTTTCTCAGCCGCGGAAACCATTTCCTCCAGATATGGCCGCGCCAGATTCAAGAGTCCGCGTATTCCCATATGGCTGAGATTGGCACGAGTTTTAGCCAGTGCGCTGGTTTTCTACAAGCTCCGGGAACGCTTGGGTTTTGATCGAGTTCGCATGGCAATTTCCGGGGCCGCTCCAATTTCGCCTGACGTGTTAAGGTACTTCCACGGGATTGGAGTGCCTCTGCGTGAAGTTTACGGGCAGACGGAAGGCTCGGGACCCACCTGCATTCACCAGGGCGTAAATATCGAACTAGGCAATGTGGGGCCTCCATTGCCGGGCGTTGAAGTGAAGATCGCCGAAGACGGAGAGATCCTGGTCAGAGGGGGCAATGTCTTCATGGGTTACTACAAGAGTCCGGATGCCACCCGCGAAACTTTGGCCGATGGATGGCTCCATTCAGGAGATGTGGGTGTGTTGGACGAGAGGGACTACCTCAAGATTACCGACCGCAAGAAAGACCTGATCATCACCGCCGGCGGCAAGAACATCGCGCCCCAAAATATCGAGAATCAGCTCAAGTTCAGTCCGTACATCAATGACGCGATTGTCGTGGGAGACCGGTTGAAGTTCCTGGCCGCCTTGATCGTGATTGATGAGGAAAACGTGGTTCAGTATGCGCAGGATCACAAGATACCGTTTACCACGTACGAGAGTCTTACCAAGTCCCCGGAGATCATTGAGCTGATCGACAAGCAAGTGCAGGACGTGAACAAGTCGCTGTCCCATGTGGAGACGGTCAAGAAATTCACCATCGTTCCCAAAAAGCTCTACGAAGAAGACGGCGAAGTAACTCCCACCATGAAGGTGAAGAGAAAATACATCAACGAGAAATTCGGCGACCTTATCAAGGCAATGTATAAGGGCTGATGTTGCGGGGTAACCGGACTAAGTCATCCTTCCTTGAGATACCGGACCTCTGCCTCGGACATAACTTCGTCCCGAAAATAGCGACTCAAATCTTCAGGTGTTCGAAGGTCCACCTTCCGGCCGTTCAACAGCTCGGAAAGTTCCCTTTCCATCCTGGACACTGCCAACAAACCAGGAATGTGCCCCGAATCGAATTCGACCAGAACGTCAATATCGCTATCAGGCCCGAAGTCCTCGCGTAGAAACGATCCAAAAAAAGATAACTTCCGGATATGATGTTTCCGGCAGAAATCTTCGATCAATGCCTGTGGTATCTCAGGGCGCTCCGAACTCATAAATGCCTCTCTTTTCCTACGCGATCATACTATAAGGAATTATAAGTTGCCACCCGAGATATGAGCGGGCCTGCTCGTGGACTGTACCACGAACGATGCGGTATTCGATGGTTACCTCATCATGCGAGCTTCTAATCTGTGGGTTACAAATCAAGTCCTGTCAGCACTCTGCAGATCCTTCAGGCTGACACCTTGCGCAAGATCCGAAATAGTGATTGACCTGGGCTGATTCCTGCGAGATACCTTAAAAAGGCGAATCTTGGAGGACTGAGCCGTGGCGCAGTGCAAACATTATGAAATCTGCGGCAGAGATGCTCTTGAGGGGACGGGAGAAGGTCTGTGTATTCTCCACTCCAACAACCTGGAGAAGGATACGAAGGCTTTCGATGAAGCCTTGGCTGAGCATCGTAAGGAAAAGGGAGAAGATTTCACACGCTTCGTTTTTCCTGGCCATGCCGATTTCAACGAGGCCACATTCATCGGGTTTCCCAGCTTCGCCCACACAAGGTTCATACAAGAAGCCGACTTCTCCAATGTGAAGTTCAATGAAGGGGCTGACTTCTCATATGCTAAGTTCACTAAGTTTGCCAGTTTCTTCGGCGCCACCTTTACAAAGCGTGCGTACTGGTCCGATGTGGAATTCAGTGAAGCTGCTGAGTTCTCCGGTGCGAAGTTTTTTGGTCCTGCAAACTTCTTCAACGCCACGTTCATAAGAGATGCCAAGTTCTCCCGGGCCGAGTTCGCTCGTGGGGCTACCTTCACCTTGGCCAAATTCAATGATTGGACCTTCTTCGAAAAAACTACCTTCAGAGAGACTGCCTTCTTTAAAGATGCCGAATTTGTGACCCGCGCTCACTTCTTCGATGCCAACTTCCTAGCAGATGCCTCCTTCACCCGTGCCACATTCAATAAGGGAGCCGATTTTTCCGGCACCACTTTTAGCACGAAGGTCGACTTCCCATGGGTCGAATTCTTGGGCCGAACACTCTTCCTTTCCAGAGAAGCCAATGGGCATCCTATCCCGATTTTTTCCGGGGCTGTAGCTAACTTCCGGCAAGTAGCCATCGCTCCGCTTGATGCGCTCGCCTTTCGAGACGCTGACCTCCAGAAGTGTCTTTTTGAAGGCACCGACCTACGGAAGGTAGAATTTGCTGGTGTAAAGTGGACCCAAATAATCAATAAGAGATGGCCCAAAATCATTCGTAAACGGTGGCCTACAATTGTGAGCCGCAACGGGGTTTACGATGAGATTAGAGCGGAAGAAAAAGGCGAAACTGACAAGTATCCTCTTATTGAGCAACTCTATCGCCAACTCAAACAAAACTACGAAGATCGGAAAGACTACGAGAGGGCTGGTCAGTTCCACTACAGCGAGAAGGAAATGCGTAGGAGGAATCCGGAGACTTCTTGGGGGCTACGGTGTTGGCTCACTCTGTACTTGCTGGTAAGCGGGTACGGCGAGAGATGGTTGCCCCCGCTTCTTTATGCGGCTGGTCTTCTTGTGGTCTGCGCCGTCCTCTATCTCTTTTTGGGCCTGTATCCAAAAAATGGAGGACCCACACTAGTTTGGACAAGCGCATGGGATTGGCTTCGGAGTGCCTTCTACAGTTTTCGAGTCATTACTCTTCTAAGGCCTGACGACCTGGCCCCAATCGGTTACGCTAAACTCGTCCACGCACTTGAGAGTCTCCTAGGCCCTCTCCTACTTGGTCTTTTTGCTCTAGCCATCAGGCAGAAGTTGAAGCGATAAACAGCGAATCAATATGGCTATATTCCCCTCCCGTGTCAACTCATGCTACCCTAGCACGCGTAGGATGCGGTTAGCGAAGCGAACCGCATCGGTGGACAAAAGACCACGAATCCCGCGTATCGCTGGACGGTGTCCGCTGGTTACCACATCCTTCGAGCTGTCTCCGACTGTATGAATCGCGTACGCTTTGGGTATTAAGTCTTGCATCAGCTTCTTAATCTAATATATTTTATATGTATTCTGTGCAAGAAGTCCTTAGCATCCTTCGACGCAGACCACGACAAGGAGTCTAGAAATAACATGCCAAGGAAGCCCACAATTGAAGAGGTAGGTGGTGTGCGTTACGAATATGTCCCGCTAGGTGACTTTGTGGTAAAAGCCAAAGGCGTCTGTGGAGGGCGGCCTACTTTCAAGTACACTCGTATCGAAATTGCCGGAATTCTTGCCAGGCTCAAGGCTGGCGAAGAAATTGACTCCATTGTAAAGGATTACCACGGGCGAGTTACGCGGGAGGCAATCCTTGAAGCCGTTCACGTCTCAAAACCTACCGGAAAATCGCTCAAGAGAACGGCAGCCTAAAAGTGATCGTTCTTGATGAGCAGATCTCAAATCAGCAGATGATAGAAGCTATTGGCGGGTGGTATCGAGGAAAAACCGCCACCATTGCTCAATTGCGTCCAGGCACAGTGATTCTGGATGATGCTATTCCTGCATTGCTGCGAAAAGAATCTCAAGCAGCGTTCCTAACGGTGAATGTGAATGATTTTTGGAGAAAAGTGAAGATTGACCACAGATTCTGCGTAATTTGTTTTGCCGGTGATGATGTTTACCGATTTCCGGCACTCTTAAAAGCGCTTTTTCGCAAACCTCAATTTAAGAACAGAAAACAGCGAGCCGGTCACGTTTTCCGCATAACTCCCGATGGAACAACGCAGTTCTATCACTGCAACAATCGAGAAATACGACGATTCCAGCTCTAATTCTGAAATACCTCATATGAAGAATTGTCGACTCATCCTACCCCAGATACGAGCGGGCCTGCTCGTGGACCGTGGCGCTGACCTCACGCGGCACACTGTCCATGATCCGTTCCAGGGCAGCCTTGACTTTCATCCGCAGATCGGGCTTCAGTCTGCGTGCCTGCTGAAAGGTATTGAGAAGACGGCTCGCGGTATATGAGTTGATGTGGGCCAACTCGATAAGGGTATTTGTCAGCCAGTCTGTGCCTTGATCAGTCCAGACCATTTTGTTGTTCACCGCCATAGAGAAGAAAAGCGCTCTCACCCAAGTTGGTTGGTTGATGTCGAATGTGGGGCGTCTTTTCTCGGCCTCGATCATATCGAAAACATCTTCACACGTGCCACCGCCCACGATTCGAAGGTAATTGGCGTAACCGCTCAGATGCGTGTGCCACGCGTCATAAACCTGTTCCAGGACCTCACGTCGCTTCGGAGAGGAACTCCGGTTAAGGGCTAACAACGCAGCCACACGGTCCGACGCGGTAGTCGCGGACCTGTAGTGTTCCATTGTCAACTGATGGCTTTCCTTTGAATCATCGATAACGATCAGCTCCAGAAGCACATTTCTTAGTATGCGTTCCTCGATACCGTCACGGGGCGTTTGCCGCGGCTGATAAGTCTCCAGACTGTGGAAAGACTCCAACAACTCTTTTCTGAAGGCGTTGTTTACCTCGCGCATGAGTCTCTCCCGGGCGGCTACGAGTTCGCGATACCATGCGCAATATTTTCGATCCAGCGGCTGTTCATCGATGCGAAGAAGGTAGGATTTCAGCCCCGGCGCCAAGCTTCCGTCAGCGAGGATTGTTCCGTAAAGAGAAATCCAGCTCTCATCTATTTTATGCTCCGGTTCCAGCAGCAACGCGATGCGTTGCTGATCAGTGAGTTGACGCATGGCTTCAACACGATTAAACGCGTTTGTGTCAAGGCGAGCCTGCATTCGAAGATCTTCCGCCGCGGCATTCTCACATCGGAACGTGCCGTAGAATGAATAATCGCGGTTCAACGATACTACCGACGGAGGTTCGGTTATGTTGTCAAAGGTTATGTGACCTGTCCTCTCCTTAAGTTCGAACACCCTTTCAGTTCCCGGGATAGTCGCGCCGTCTTGGTCAATGAGGGACAATTCAACAGGAAGATGGAAAGCCGGCTGCTGATAATCAAATTTCTGGCTGAACTCTATGCGGAACGTTTTCTCGGCCGCATCATATCTTGTGGCCGCGGTGACCTCGGGATAACCGGATCGGTAAAGCCAACCTTGTTTGAATTGAGCGAGCGACAGGCCCGCAACCTCTTCGAAGCAAGCGAAAAATTGATCGGTATTCGCATTGCCGTTCTTATAACGTGAAAAATAAAGCTCCTTCCCTTCCCGGAACTTCTCCTGTCCCAAAATCAATCTCAGCATCCGGATTACTTCCGCAGCCTTGACGTAGGTGACACCATCAATCAACTCATCAGGATCGTTGAATCCGTTCCGCACTATACGGCCTGCTCGACCGCTGTCCTCTATGGCTAAAGGACCCACGAGAGGGTTTCGTATACCATCCACCTGAGCCAACCTGATGAATGCCGGGTTGAAAATATCCGCTGAGAATTGACGCTCTACATCTACGGTATATGCTTCGTTCAGCCAAACATCGAACGGCGTCTCCATCGTGGTTTCACTTCCGCATTGGTTGTGCTCGAACTCATGGGCTATCACACCATGAGCGTAAAGCAGACCCTGGTCCAGGGTGTGCTCATCGATGAGGGCTGCATCGGTAACTATCGTGGTGTTCCCCATGTTCTCCATGCCGCCGAAATTGGACTTGGTCATACAAATTGTCCGATAAGTGTCCAGCGGGTATTCGTAATCTTGAGTCCGTCGCGTCCAGAGCACTGCCTGCTTCAGTATGTCCATCGGAATTCGTGCATGAGCAGTTCGTCCCGGCGGAACCAGATACTCCAGTCCTACCGTTCGACCATTGTCATAAGTGACTTTGTCCACCAGCATGTCCCAGGTGCCGACGCATACGAGGAACAAGTACGGAGCCATGGGAACGGCGTTCTCGTATCTGATGATCTGCCTGGATGTATCGCCCGGCTTAGGGATCGGTTTTCCTTGTGGATTCAGTTCACGGCTGATGTTGCCGTTACTGATGAGGTGGCTGTATCTTGCATCTGCTTCAATGGTTGTAGTCATCGTGCATTTCGCGCGGCAGTCGTCATATATCGGCATTATGCGTTGGAAGCCCCATTGCTGGCATTGAGACATGTACTGCTGGGGCGCGCCTGGTGGAGTCGCGTCTTTGTATATCCCTTCCAGGATATGATCCGATGGGATGCACCGAGTCACGGTGCGTATCCGAAACCGGTCTCCAGGATTCACGCGGTGAGGCAATGGAATTATGATTTTGTCTTCCTTCACCCTGTAGTCGTAATTTATCAGGCGACCAGACTTCACCACCTCGTTGGAGTTGCCCATCCATTCGATTTTTATTATTTCCAGATTCTTTGCGTCGAGTTCGATACGCTCCAGAGACTGTCTGGCCGTGATATCAAGGACATCTGTTGCTTCTACAAAATCGTCCAGGAAGTTCAGATAAATCGTCAGCCGGTTCAGCTTCACGGGCAGTTCACCGAAGTTCTCCCGCTTGTACCTGTAAACTTGCTCTGTCAATGATTGCTCCTTTCTATGAGGCTGCCCGCATTTGATCGACCCTGATTTCGACCTTGGCATATTTCTTTGTTGCGACAATGAGCAGCAGGACGGTTGCGACGATACTTACCGAAGTAAATCCCAGTGCCGTGAAAATCGCCTCCATTCCCCACATGGACTCGACCCAGCCTGCAATTTTAACAGCCAGGGCGCCTACGCCGAAGGTAAGCACGAATTTGAGTCCAAATACGGAATGATGTAATCGTTTCGGCGTTAGTATGGCCACTAGCGTGTTTTCGCAGGGCTGGCTCCCGAGCAGAAAAAAGAAATACGCCATAGATAGACCCGCCAAAGGAAAACCTTGAGCGAAAGCCATCACGAATACAAACGGAATACACGCAGCATGAAAAACAAGATACGTGATATAGGGATCGTGACGCTCTCCCGCGTAGCCACCCAAATTCTGCCCGACCATGCCGATGGTGTACACGATAGACGTGACAAATGTGGCCATGAGGTTGCCGGACAGGCCGCTTGACCAGAGACCGGAAACGGCCCGGAGAATATTCGCCCCTTTTATTTCAAGGTATGACGGCAGCATAACCGTAGCGCCAGTGAAGGCCAGACCCGCTAATCCCGTCGCAACAAGAAGAATGATCAAGGCCCCAATGCGACCGTTTTGGCCGCTGGGCTGGTTTATATCTACTTCTCCTTGTGCCGTGGCGAGAGGAAACAGGGCCATAAGAGCAAGCCCGATCAAATTTAATACCCCCAATGCAAGAAAAGCGGCCCGCGGCCCCGAGATCCAGTTGAAAATCCCCGTTGCAATCGGAGCGATCACGAGTCCCAATCCCCCGAACATGGCATTATATCCCATGGCCACCGTAAGGCGCTTGATACCTTTCGAAATAAGACCCATTCCAATCGGATGGTAAGTCCCCGAAAACAAGCCCACTCCTGCCAACGCAAGAGAAAGGGCACACGGAGTGTCCACCCACGCGGCCGCAGCCAGTCCGCTTATTCCGCACCCGAGAAACGCAATAAACATCAATATTCTTCCGCCCACACGATCGGCGGCTAGTCCCCAGGGGAGAGCAGTGACTCCAAAGAGAAGATACTGCCAAAAAGAAAGCGCCAAAACTTGCGCTATTTCCAGATCCAGGGTGGCGGCTAACGGCAAAACAAGAGCCGGAAAAACGGACAAATTGTAATGTGACATCATGTGTCCGAAGTTAGCAACCACCAATATGCGTTTTTCGTGGGGCTCCAAGCTGCTCAATCTCCGAGGAAAAAGGAACTCTCCAGGTGCCGCGGCGCCTAATAGGTTTCGATATTATCTTTTTTTTGCGCTGTGGTCGATGCTTCCGAAGGCTACAACGGTTGCCGCTTGTGGTTCCAACGATTATATTGATGAATAATTATCCAAAAAATGGGGGACCAACTCGATCCCCCGGGGGAGGAATTGACATGGCAAGCAAGGTTGAATGGGAAACCGAGTTGGAGACGGCGCTTTCTCGCGCTAAAGCCGAAAAGAAAAATGTTCTCCTGGATTTTTTCAACCCCGGATGAATCGGCTGCCAACAAATGGATGCGGTTACGTATCCCGACAACAATGTTATTAATTTTATGCAAGGCAGAGTGATTCCTGTCAGAGTGCCTTATGACCACAAGCCCCTGTCAGAAAAGTTCAATGTCAAATGGACCCCTACCCTGATCACCCTGGATTCGGAAGGCAAAGAGAGTCACCGGACCGTGGGCTTTCTCGGACCGGATGAATTGATTCCCTCACTATTGCTTGGCATTGGCAAGGCTTATTTTGAGAGCGGACGATTTCAGGAAGCGATCTCGGCCTTTAACGAGATTTTGACTGGTTATCCGAAAAGCCATTCCGCTCCCGAGGCGATCTATCTGCGCGGCGTATCTCTCTATAAGAGTACAAAAGACCCGAAGCCCCTTAGGGGAGCGTACGACAAATTGTCTGCCGAGTATTCCGACAGCGAATGGGCCAAACGCGCTTATCCGTACCGCCTGATAGAATAAAAGGGGATTACAGGTTCCATCTGTTTTGCAGCGCCGGAGTTTCTCTACGTTCCCCGGCGCTGCCTTAAGATAACCCAGGACTTGATGGCCTGAACCTCGAATAACAAGCGTGGGACATGCCACGGCCAGATCGGCCCCGCACGCCACTAACCGTCTTGTCATCGATTAAAATTAAGTCAATTACACCGGCTATGCTAAAATCAACTTGCCGGCGGTCACGATGGCTTCATGAAACGATCCGTCCAGTGCCGGCCGGATATGTGTTCAAATGTTGGCAATTCTGTCAAACTCTTCCGCAACCGAATTAAAAGAGGTTGTCCATGGATGACGTTTATCACCGATTAGCTAAGAAACTTGACGAAATGCCCAACGGCTATCCCGGCACACAAAGCGGTGTGGAGCTGAAAATCCTGCGCAAGATTTTTGCTCCCGAAGAAGCTGAAATGTGGCTCAAGCTCAAACCTATTCCGGAAACCGTCGAAACCATAGCCGAGAGACTGGGTGCACCGATAGGGGAGATCCAAGACATTCTGGACAACATGGTGCTCAAAGGCCAGATAGCTTCGCGCAAGATGCGCGGCAATCAAATCTATATCCAGCTTCCCTATATTGTGGGGATTTTCGAACTCCAGTTGAATCGCCTCGACAAGGAGCTTGAGGACCTTACTAAAGAGTACGCGCCCACCTTGATGCCAACTCTTGGCGGTTTCGCTCCCGCCATAACCCGAGTTATACCCGTCAATGCCAAGATCGATGGTCAGCACCAGGTCCATAATTACGAGGACATGCGCTTGATCCTCGAAAAAGCAAAGGCTTTTCAGCTTCAGGACTGCATTTGTCGGAAGGAGGCCGCATTGCGAGGACGCCCGTGCAAGCATTCCGTGGAAGTTTGCTTGGGCCTTTCCACTCACGAAGGCGGGTTTGACAAGTATAGCCCAGGAAAGCTTATTTCCAGAGAAGAAGCCTTGGAGGTGATAACCAAGGCTGAAGAAGAGGGGCTCGTACACACCACTTATAACGTGAAGTCCGGCCATCTGTATGTTTGTAACTGCTGTTCCTGCTGCTGCGGAATTCTCCTGGGGATGAAATACTTCAATGCACCCTATTTAATGGCAAAGAGCAACTTTGTTGCTTCAATAGATCAAGAAGAATGCGCCGCGTGTGGTGTATGCGCAGACGAGCGCTGCCCGATGAAAGCTATAGCCGAAGAAGAAGGCTCGTATAATGTACTTCCTGAGCGGTGTATCGGCTGTGGGGCTTGCACCGGCACCTGCCCCACGGGTGCGATCAGCCTGATGCGCAAGCCCGAATCGGAACATGACGAGCCACCCGCCAGCTTGAAGGAGTGGAAGGGGAAACGCGCCGCAAACAGAGGAATCAAGATAATGGTTTGACGCCAATCGGCACACCAAGGAGCATTAGCAGAGACACATCTTGGTTTGAAGCTTTGGGGGGCATGACCATGAAGACACGGAGCAGATCACTGCCCAGAGGCTGGTATCCCGATTCGGCCCGTGAATGTCACGCAGAAATCGACGATTTTCTCGAAGGGTTCAATCCTCCCCAGGGGAGCTGGATAGGGGGGATTGTGCCTCATGCGGGCTGGTATTTTTCGGGAAAAGCCGCGGCCCGGCTAATAAGTACCATTTCGGGAGGCGCCCGACCTGATCGGGTAGTGGTCTACGGAGGACATCTGGGGGGCCACAGCGACCCCATAGTGTATACCGAGGATGCATGGGAAACGCCCATGGGCTCGCAACCCATGGATTGCGAATTTGCCCGGGATCTTGTTTCCAAAGGGCATGCCGTAGAGCCACGTTACGGATTTGCGGACAACACTGTCGAGATTCAACTCCCGATGATACGCCGTTTTTTTACCGGCATACCGTTGATTGCTGTTCATTCGCCTGCTTCTGAACGTGCTATTCAGCTTGCGGCTTCGGTTCACGACATGCTGGAGTCTCGGGGTCTAAATGCGGTCTATATAGGGTCCGCGGACCTTACCCATTACGGTCCGAACTATGGGTTCACTCCCAAAGGCACCGGAGCGTCCGCTGTGAGATGGGTAAAAGAGGAAAACGACCATTCACTCATCCGGAAAGCGCTTGCCATGGACGCGCAGGGTCTCCTGAAGGACGCTCAGGCCAAGCATAATACTTGTTCCGCCGGGCCGATCGCTTCCGTAATTGAATGTGCGGTCCGGAAAGGGGTACACGAAGGCAAGCTGCTGGAATATTATACGAGTTACGACATGATGCCGAATTCCAGCTTTGTGGGGTACGCCGCAATAGTCTACTAGAGCGGTCCTCGAAAGTTTTGAAGTAGTCCAATATCTGTGCAGCGAAGAACTCGGCAGGAGCCGGCGTCCCTGCCAGCTCGAACTACTTGATTTATATACACAAAATGTGCCGGCGCGGAGAAACTGTCTCAGAAATCCATTCATAGTGGGAATCGTGGCACGACGGTCGCCCGGCGCTAAAGCACCGGTCTACTTTCAGTCGCCCAAATGGGCTCAAATGCCGGGCGTCCTGAAGGGACGCTTGACAGTAGGCCGGTAATTTATTGCCGGTAGAGGAAGATCGTGGCACGATTTGGGAATCCTTCCGAATTCTGAGACAGTTTCCGGAGGCCGGCACCTACCAGTTTCAGGGAATCGCTTGTCACAATTCGTGACTATTTTGAGTGTCACCATATGCTGATACTGCCTCCACACATTCAGGCTTTACGGATTCGACTTCAAAGAGTTTCCGGTCTTCTTGCACCCCTTTGAGAGAAACCGTGAATTCATCGGAAACGCTGATACAAGGACCGATTGACTTGTATGTGTCTTCGGAGATTACGACCCTGCCATAGCCGGCCGCTTGCTGGATGCGGTCGGTCAGGTTTACGGGAGACCCGACAATGCCGTATTTTGCTCTGCTTTCAGTCCCTATGTTTCCCACGATGACCTCGCCGGTGTGAATTCCGATACCCATTTCCAGCTCCGGCAATCCCAGCGCACGGTTCTCACGCTGAAAACCTTCCATCTCCTGCTGCATTTCCAACGCGCACTTCACCGCGGCCACTGCTCTGACATCAATGTCGGATTCCGTGCCGTTGAAGAAAACCAGGATTGAATCACCGTAGAAATCAACGATGATGCCTCTATACCGTTCGATGATTGCTATCATCCTGGAGAAGTATCTGTTGAGCATTCTGATGACTTGTTCGGGCTGGAGCCTCTCCGTCTTTGGCGTAAAGTCTCTCAAGTCGGACATCATTATGGTGACGGTTCGCTTTTCCCCACCGAGACGCAGGGCTTCGGGCTTGTTCATCAGTTCCTCAGCCACCTTTTTGTCCACGTAGCGCCCGAAGGTCTGTTCTATCAGATCTCTTCGTTCGAGACCCTCCACCATGGTATTGAAGCTGCGGTTCAATTCTCCTATCTCGTCGGACCTGTCTTCCGGCAGTTTTCCGCTGTAATCCCCTGTACTGACCTTTGCCGCCGCTGTGGAGATCTCGGCTACGGATTCCCCCACGGATCGCGTTATTACACGTATGAGAATGAGAATGACTAACAGAGCCACCATGCCGGCCACTGCATAATAAAAGCGAAACTCGATTATGGGTCGGAGCACGACTGGGCCCTCGGAAAACAGCACTATATACCAGTTCACCGACGGAATTTTGTAGAAGCCCGCAACGACGTCAGGTGGGTGCCCTTCGCCGAATACGGTACCAAAGGCTCTCTTGCGAATCTTTTGCAGGACCGCCTTCTCCACCGGGTCACCCGTTTCTCCGAGCATTCTCCGGGAATACATTGACTTATCAGTATGAGCCAGCAGTTGTCCCGAACTCGTAACCAGACAAGCGCTGCTCCCTAGCGATTGGACCATCTGCCTGATAGGTTCCATAAAGGAATCAAACTTGATACGTACGAGAAGCCTCTTGGACTCACCCGAATCCTCGTCACCAATTGATCGGATTATTCTCAAACTCCTATCCAGAGCGTCGGGATCTGTGGTAGGTGCGCACAACCCGAAATCATCACAGACCTCCATCACGTACAATCCCTCAGCGTAATCCTTGTCGGCCTCTCCCCCGTTCAAGGTCCTTCTTGATGATTCAGCCTTCCCATTCTTCACGTTTTCAATGTCTACAAAAATGACCCCTTCCTGCTGAGCCAACTGCTGAATGAGGTAGGCTTGGGTCATAGTCTTGTCCGGGATATTTTCAGATTTTGCTATTAAATTAATGAGTTCCAGCTTTTCATCCAGTTGCATACTTATGGCATGAGCAGTTTTTTCAAGCTCAAGGCGGGCGATCTCTCTCCATTGTCCAAGTAGATACTCCCTAGAGTAAAAAAAACCGGCCACACCCACCAGAATCAGTATCAGCGCCACGGGCACCAGCAGCAACAGAACGAAACGTCTCTGCAACGAAAAAATCATTTAATCCACCATCTCTTTTATCGAGTTCGTCTCGTAGTACCGGTCCTTGCTATGCCCGGTCTTTCTTGACCAATGTGAGCAGCATCTTGAACGGTTTTGTCGCATGCACCGAATGGGGCACGTCCATGGGCATTACCACTACCTCTCCTGCTTTCACGGCCACCTTTTTGCCGCCGATGGTAATCAATGCCTCTCCATCGAGAATCTGGACTAGAGCGTCCCCCGGAGCGGAATGAGTGCTCAAACCTTCGCCCCGGTCAAACGCGAAAAGAGTCAGGCTGAGATTGCCTGTCTGAGCCAACGTGCGACTGACAACTTGTCCTTCCGAATAATCGACCAGCTCAGTCAACACCAGCGCTTCCGAAAACGGGATATTTTTAATAAGAACTTGCTGAGTCAATGTCATACTCCTACGGCTCTTCGCTGCCTCCCTGTTAACAAATGATCGGTAGGGAAGCAATCATTAAGCATTCTGATCAGAAGCAAAATCGGAGACACAATTTTGCGACTGTAGATTTACCTCCAGTGCTTGTCTTTCTAGTGCTTCATTCCAGAACCATGGCCCTCATCGGGTTTCATCTTCAGCATTCTCTTTTTTGGCTTCAATGCCTCCTGAGTTACTTCCGAATATGCGACAACCTTCGTTCCATTATGTTCGGCCTTAAATTTCTCGGCATCCTCTTTCTTAGTGAATGGAACTACTTCCGAGCCCATCGAAGCTTGAACATCGCTGTCCAGTACGAAAAGGGCGCTCTTGGCTTCTATGAATTTCTTCGTTGTATAATCTGTTACATAAAGGTTTTTGATGTTTGCCGGGTCAAATTCATACTTGGCCGGATCGAGAACGTATCGGAACATATCCCCCGCGCCATCGAAGCCGACGACCTTGCCGTCTTTGAAAACCGCGGCAGCGGGCCCGGGAGTTCCGTGGTCGGCTTTCATGTGACAGACTGGGCATTCTGCGGACGTGTCCAATTTGGAGCCGTCCGGGAGATCCACAATATTTGCCACTGCGTTGCCCGCGAGAAATAGGGCCGCGACCAAAACCAGCAGTCCGCATAGGAGGTTCCTGGGATCAAATGACATATCAAAGCTCCTTTCCGTCCGCTAACGATTGAGATTGCCTCTTGAATTCGATCTCCTTTACGATGCAATAAATGTTGGGCACAACATATATGGTTATTATATCAATGGTCATTCCGCCGAAGCATGGCAATGCCATAGGGACCGCGACATCCGCTCCCTTGCCCTGGGACGTCAACACCGGAATCAAAGCGAGCACTGCTGTGGCGGTGGTCATGAGAGCGGGCCGAACCCTCTTCATTCCCCCCTCCACCACGGCTTCTCTGATCTCTTCGATCGAGTGGAATTTTCGTGACCTAAAGACCTGGTCGAGATAGGTGGACATGATCACGCCGTCATTGGTGGCAATCCCAAAAAGCGCCAGAAATCCGACCCAAACGGCTACACTGAGGTTGTATGGCCTAACTTGAAAAAGGTCCCTCATGTTCACCCCGAAAACGCTGAAATCCAGGAACCAGGGCTGCGAATAAAGCCAGAGCATCATGAAGCCCCCGGACCAGGCCACGAAAATTCCGGAAAATACGTTTAGCGAAGTGGGCACGGAGTGGAACTGGAAGTATAGGACCACAAAGATCAGAGCAAGGGCCAGCGGGATTACGACGCGAAGGGTCTGCTCGGATCGAACCTGGCTCTCGTACGAACCGGCAAAGACGAACGAAGAGCCGGCAGGAAGTTTCAGTTCGCCTGTTTTGATCTTGTACTGCAAGTAGTTGTTCGCTGCCTCAACAACGTCTACCTCAGCTTTCCCCGGCTTCTTGTCGAAAAGCACATAACTTACGAGAAACGTGTCTTCGCTCTTAACAGTCATGGGACCCCGAACGTACCTAATGGTGGCTACCAGGTTCAAAGGGACCTGAACTCCGTCCATGCCCGGGACCAATATATTATCCAGGGCTTCGAGAGAGTCACGCAACTCTCTCTGATACCGAACCCGCACAGGATAGCGCTCCCGGCCTTCGACTGTCTTAGTTAACCGCTTACCGCCGATAGCGATCTCGATGACGTCCTGCACGTCTTGAATTTTGATGCCGTAGCGGGCTATGGCTTTGCGGTCTATCTCGATTTCCAGGTAAGGATTTCCGATCACTCGGTCAGCGATCACGGAAGATGGTTCCACCGAAGGAACTTCTTTGAGGAACTTCTCGATTTCCAGGCCGACCTTCTCGACTTCGTCCAGCGTATTGCCTCGGATCTTGACACCCATGGCAGCTCTCATTCCGCTCTGCAGCATCACGATCCTTGCGGCTATAGGTTGAAGCTTCGGCGCTGAAGTAGTCCCAGGCAGGCTCGCCGCTTTTAGGATCTCCTTCCAGATATCCCCTGACGATTTGATATTTGGCCTCCAATTTCTGATAGGCTTGCCCGTTTTGGGATCGACCACTCTCTCGCCCGTCTTAGGATCGGTCTTATACTCAGGCAGGTAAGTGATCACCGTCTCGATCATGGAGAGAGGAGCCGGGTCCAGAGCGCTCTCGACCCTGCCGATTTTGCCTACCACGGATTCCACTTCCGGTATGGCCCTGATAGCCTTGTCCTGAGTTTGAATTATGTCCAGGGCCTCACCGATGGCTGCATGGGGCATGGTGGTCGGCATGTACAAGAAAGAACCTTCATCCAGGTCCGGCATGAACTCTTTACCCAGGCCGGGAAACGCGTGTGTCAACTTGGACCAAAGCCATGTCTGTCGCACCGGATCGCGGCCCTCAGGGATCGGAGTTGAAAGGGACGCGTCAGTTTTGACCTCGGGTCCGTGGACATGCTGGGCTGTTACCGCCGGTTTGTCCCAAACCACCAGCGTCTTCACTGTCCACGGAATGAAGCTGAAAACCCTGTCGAATCCCAGCCAAATGGTCGCGCCAAAGAGCACCAAAAAAACAGGTATTGCCAGGAACTTGACTTTATTTGCCAGGGTCCATCTCAAAATGGAAGTGTAGTAGTGGGTGACGACCTTGCGTATTCCCAGCAAGCCAAAAATTATGGCCGAGCAGAAAATCAAGTTACGGATCAGCCCCGCAGATGGCCCCAGTGGCAGCCAGTGCTCCGAGAGCACGACCAGAACAAACGCCAGGGCGATCCAATTAAGAACACTGGGTGCTTTCTCGGCATAGGGCTGAGGCACGAATTGGCGAGTCAGCCTGAAAGCCCCTACAAACGCCACTGCCGCGCCAACCCACCAGGAAAGAATGAATCCAAGCCAAATTCCGAGTACTGCTATAACGCCGTTGACAATGAGGAGGGTATTACGTCGCCAAGTCCTCGGCGAGAACAGCACCTGAGCCACCGGAGGTATTATAGCCAACGCGAGCACAAGGGCAGCGCCCACCGCGAATGTCTTGGTATAGGCAACGGGTTTGAACAGCTTGCCTTCCGGGCCGGTTAGAGTGAAAACGGGGAGAAATGATATGATGGTGGTGAGAGACGAAGTTATCACCGCCCCCCCTACCTCGGCAGACGCCTCCCGGACGATCCGGAACATACTCTTACCTTTGCCTGAACCTTCCTCCTCCATATGCCTCAAAATATTTTCACACAGGATGATCCCCATATCCACCATCACGCCTATCGCTATGGCAATTCCGGTAAGAGCCATGATGTTGGCTTCGATGCCCACAGTTTTCATCACTATAAAAGTGCCCAGAATCGCGAGAGGCAAGATCATGGAAATCAGGGCGGAACTCACGATGTGATTCACCATCACGATGACAACGATTATGGTGATCAGCGTTTCCTCGCCCAAGGCCCTTCTGAGAGTGTCCAGCGTCTCATAAATCAGATTGGTGCGATCATAAAACGGCACGATCTTTACCTGCGAGATTCTGCCGTCCGGGAGTATCTTGCTGGGTAGGCCGGGGCCGATCTGTTTGATTCTCTCCTTCACGTTCTTAATTACCTGGAGAGGATTTTCGCCAAACCTC
This sequence comes from Desulfomonilaceae bacterium, assembly GCA_035506215.1. Taxonomy (GTDB): domain Bacteria; phylum Desulfobacterota; class Desulfomonilia; order Desulfomonilales; family Desulfomonilaceae; genus DATJPW01. The sequence goes on along the minus strand of DATJPW010000270.1, from coordinate 14,193 downwards.
ACCAGCACTACGCCACCGACTGCCTCAGCGCCCTCCTTATCCAGGGCGCCTCGGCGCATTTCCGGTCCCAATGACACTGTGGCCACGTCTTTGATATAGAGAGGAACATTCTCGGTCATTTTGACCACGGCGTAATCCAAGTCCTTCACCGAACGAATGAAACCGAGTCCTCGAATGGTATACTCGGCCCGGTTTACCTCAATTGTACCTGCCCCGACGTCGCGGTTGGAGAGTCGCACGGCGTCAAATACCATAGGGAGAGTTATCCCGTGAGCCCTCATCGCGTCGGGATTGATGTCTATCTGGTATTCTTTAACGTAGCCCCCGATAGAAGCGACTTCACTTACACCACCTGCGGACTGCAAAGCGTATCTCACGGTAAAATCCTGAACCGTTCTCAGTTCGTCCAGGCTGAAGCCTTCACCTTCTAGGGTGTACCAGAATACCTGCCCCAGAGCGGTTGCATCCGGCCCCAGGGTGGGCTGCACCCCCTCCGGAAGGGTGCCGGACTGGAGTGAATTCAGCTTCTCGAGGATCCGAGAACGAGACCAGTAAAACTCCACATCCTCCTTGAATATTATGTAAATGGTGGAAAACCCGAAGTACGAATTGCTGCGTATCACTTTTACACCGGGAAGGCCCAGAAGCGCCACTGTGAGCGGGTACGTGATCTGGTCCTCGATATCTTTGGGCGAACGCCCTTCCCATTCAGTGAAAACTATTTGCTGGTTTTCTCCGATATCCGGGATGGCGTCCACCGGCACAGGGTTCCTGGGTAGCCCCGGGATTTGCCAATCAAAAGGCGCCACCATCAACCCGTAAAGGATGGTGCCGACAAGAACCATAGCCATCAGAAGTTTCTGTTGTATCCAGAAACCCATGAATCTGGAGAATATCGATTCTTTGTCTGAAGGTGCGCGACCAATCGGCGTGCTTGGCTGAGAGGGAGTCATTTTACTTCTCCCTCGCGATGGGATTGAGAGCCATGGCCGTGGCTATCTTGACCATGCCCTGAATCCTTCTGATCAGGCTTCGATTCAGGCCCTTTCGTGCTCTCGCCCTGCTTCAGTCCTATTCCTTGCTCAGGTTTCTTCTGTGTCGAAATCCCTTCACTGCCGGCGGCTTCGGTCGGCGCTTTCCCTGGAGCCGCCTCGGGTGGTATGGTTTCCTCTAGCACTCCGCACTTGAGCATGTCCTGACCGTTGAAAGGCTTATGGCCAAAATAGGGATTCCGTATTTCCTTGCTGTCCTCTATCCAGTAAGCCCCTTTCTGACCATAGGCCATGGGGCAATGGTAGAGGAACAGAGGTCCGGACATCGCGTGGCGGAAGCTCATGAGCATTCGCGCGAACCATTCGGAGACGGGGTCGAATGCCTCTCGCTGAATTTGCACGTCCTTGTTCTCCGAGATCCTTTTCAGATCTTTGAGCAGCTTCTCCGAAAGCTTACCCCAGGCGTCCTTGGCTTTGGCTTCGAGGATTTCTGATTTCACTCCTCTCAGAGTCGATTCCAGTTCTTCGGCGCTTTTGCCGGCCTCTTCGCTGTTCTCGTCCACCAGAGCGTTTTTCAGGCTCAAGTAATTCTTAACCGCGGGAGTCAGCTCCCGCAGGAACTCGACAGGCGCTCCTACTTTCTCAATCACTTCTTCTTCCGCCTTTGGAGGGGTTTCTTTCACCTGTTTCGTCTCAGATGGGCGCATCATGCTTGGTTTACCGATTATCTGCATGGCGCTGTCGATCTTGAAGTTTCCCTTGGAAACCACTTTCTCGCCTGCTGTGAGGCCGCTGTACACAACATATTTGTCGCCGGCTCGCGGACCGAGGACAACCTCTCTCAGTTCATAAGTAGGCTCTTTGGTGTTGGGGACCTCCACGTAAACGATGGCGCGCTTACCGGTTATCAGAGGAGCGGACGCGGGTATGACGAGCGGCAACGTCGGGTCTTTGGTGTCCGCGTAACCGTACGCAGACGCGGGCTTTAGAGGCATCTTGCTATCCGGACAGGTCCCGGGCTCCGAGCTGGGGTTTTCCGATGGATGGACCGGACAGATATATTTTCCGGCCCATTCTCTTTTAATTACACGTCCCTCAGCGTCCACCTCGGCTTCCAGTTCCGCGGTCACGAACATGCCCGGCCTAAGCTTCAAATCGGTGTTTTCCGCATCGACTCGGACCTTCACGGTGCGGGTTTTCGTGTCAAGCATGGGATCTATGAAGAGCACTTTGCCGAGGAACTTTTGTCCGGGCACCGCCGGAGTAGTGAAGACGACGTCTTGACCATACCTGACCCAAGGCATGTCAGTCTCGTAGGCGTCCATCTTGACCCACACCCGGGAGAGGTCGTTTATCATGTACATTTCCTGACCTTCTTTAACAAATTGGCCGAGGTTCGCTATCTTTTTGGTGACTATCCCGTTGATGGGCGCGCGGAGAGTTATATACAGGTCCGGTTTTTTACTTTTCTTGATTTGCTCCACCTGCTCCTGAGTGAGACCGTATTGGATCAACTTTTCTTCCGCGCCTTTGATGACTGATTCGTCCTTCTCCTCACTTCGAATGGTCTCAAACAGCTCCACCTGCGACTTGATCAGGGTCGGGCTCCAGATCTTGACCATCGGCTGCCCCTTGCTGACATACTCGCCTGTGAATTTGATGTAGATCTCGTCCAACCGACCGTCCACACGTGATACAAGAGCTGCCACCCTAGGCTCAGCCTCCACGACCATCCCTACCATTCGCACTATTACTTTCGCCTGTTCTCTTTTGACTTCCGAGGTTTCCACCTCAGCGAGTTTTTTGGCGGCTTCGGACATGGAATACTGCGCTACGCTTAGGTCGGACTGAGCTTCTTTGCCTGTTTCAAGTGGAATGAGATCCATGAAGCAAATCGGACACTTTCCGGGATGCGGAAGCTTGATCTGCGGATGCATGGCGCAGGTCCACCATTGAATGGGTTTCTTTGCCTCTGTCGCCGCTTTGTCCGAGGCGTGGTCATGTCCATCCGCTTCCGGAACCGTCTGCTGCACCGAAGCGGGTTTGGGCCCCTCACCCGCAGGCCAGTAGTGACCAAGTGCGAATGCCACGATCACCAGCACTACAATGAGGATCGCTTTCCCACGACTCGTGTGTAAGAAATCGTGGATTGCCTTCCCGCGACCCGCAAACAAGAAATCTTTCAAATCCTTCGGATTCATCTTCCAGTCCTGTAGTTTGATCGTTCGGCGTCAAAGTCCTCAGCCGTCGCACAAAATGTTCCGAGCAAAGCTTCAAGCTCCAGGAAGAAGACTCACTCGCTTCCGGAATGAGTCATGGGATGAGTGAGCCGTCATTCCTTAGCGGTTTCCATCTACCACAAACTACCGAATCTCACCGAGCGCGAGTCGATGGACTGCCGTTGGGCGGTGAAGGCGGCTTTTGACTGAACATTCGCCGGAATTACCGCGGAAATTGCCTTCGCAGGGCCATACGGCTTCGAAATCGGTCCGGTCTCTTTGAGAGCCTGACGAGCGGGTGACAAGGACTTGCTCCCGCCTGCGCAACAGCTCGGCACAGCCGATACAGGGGGCTTTTGTAACTGCCTGGCGACAATGCCTGCGGACCCGCAGCCGCCGCAACTGCCGCAACAGCTCCCGGCCGTCGGGACGGCAGCCGAATAGTTAGGCGCGTTAGATCCTCCGCAACAACTGCCTGCACCGAATCCTGTCACCGGCGGTTTAGTAGCAGAATACATTGGGCCGACTTGCACTGCACCGGTTTGGACCCCGCTCGCACGCACGGGGCTATACGCTTGTGGCTGCGGCGCATACGTGCTGCGCGGTTCTGGAGCCGCAGCGCGAACCGTTTGCGGCGTCATCGGAAACGAGCGGTTCGATTGTGTCACAGAATTGGACAGACTCGCCTGCCCTTGAGTCTGTGCAGGGTCGCAACAGGAAGGCGCCGCCTGGCTCGCGGACACCACGAAGGAAGCCGCAACTATGCTTAAACAGCTTGTCAACCATACAGTCTTCATTTTTTCTCCTTTTCTTAAACGAGAACGGCATTCTCGTGAATCAGGTTTCGGATTCCGGTTCTCATATGGCCGCGCGCATTTTCTGGCCCTGCAGCAGCCTTCCATCAGCGACTTCGACTACTCTATCGCTGTATTCCGCATTGAGCCTACTATGAGTGACCATGACTATCGTCTGTCCCTCAGAATTAAGCCTCTCGAGCAGATTCATCACTTCCGAAGAGTTTCTGGAATCGAGATTACCGGTCGGCTCATCCGCGAAAAGTATAGGGGGCTCGTTGACCACTGCCCTGGCAATAGCGACCCTTTCCTGTTCACCTCCCGAGACCTGATTCGGAAGTCGATGGGCTTTGTCTTTCAGGCCGACTCTCTCAAGGGCCGCCAGAGCAAGCTCTTGTTTCTCGGCTTCCGAATGGTGGGTGACTGCCAGCGGAAGTTGAACATTTTCCAGGACGTTCAGGTAAGGGATCAGTTGAAATGATTGAAAAATGAAGCCCATAAATTCTCGTCGGAAATCCGCGCGCTTATCAACGCCGAGCCGATATATGTTGATTCCTCCGATCAGGACCTCGCCGCTTGTCGGGCTCAGCAGTCCGCCGAGCATGGACAGCACAGTACTTTTCCCGGCGCCTGATTCTCCCATGATGGATATGAATTCTCCCTGTTCTATGGACAGATCGATCCCCCGGACAGCCGTGACCTTGCCGTCGCCTTCACCGAATTCTTTCACGATTTGATTTGCTACGATGTAACTCATTGAGCAGCCTCCTTATAAAGTTCGCAGGGCTTCGCTGGGATCCATCCTGGATGCGGTCATAGCCGGGTAGATCGAGGCCAAAAGGCCTATCAACACTGCCAGGAAAACCGCTCCCGCAGCCACGAGAGGATCGAGAGAAAACTGGGGCGTTTGGTCGGAGAGCACGGTCAAAAGAGCGCGGGTAGCGCCGATTCCAACCAGATAACCTACGATTCCTGCCATCAAGGACACAACAACGGCCTCCAGCAGGATGATCTTCATTATGTGAGTTCTTCGGAACCCGATAGCACTGAAGATGCCGATCTCTCGGGTGCGCTCGTTCACACTTGCCATCATGGTGACGAACACCACCATCGAGCCCACAAGCAGCACTAGACCAGAAATGCCCAGAGAGAATTTACGGAAGCTGTGCAGCGTATCCATCCGCCCCTCGACCACTTGTTGAACCGCAGTGACTTTGGCGGACGGTATCTTTTCGGATATTTGAGCAACAATGTCCGAGATAGGGCAATTCTTACAAAGAGCCGCCACTTCGACCAAGCCTATTTTGCCCATCTTACCGAAGACGTGCTGTGCTACCGGCAGAGCCATGAACAGAAGGCTGTCGTCCTGCGAACCGGTGGGCTCCAGCACTCCGGATACGAAGAATTTTTTGCCGTTGATATCCAGTGAGGAACCCCGATTCAGCGATAGTCGTTCAGCCGCTTCCTTCCCCACAAGAATCTCGTTTCCGGAAGACGGAGTCTCTCCGGTAACCTTCCACCACTTTTTGAGCGCCAGTTCTTCACCGAAATCTACACCCACGACCAACGCCTTCCTGCCTTGGCTTTCGAAAACGGCAAAAACCTTGGGGCTGACAATCCTGAGGTTGGTGGCGTTGGGAATAGTTTGAATCTTGGCCACATCTTCTTGGGAGATTTCCTTTGTATCAAATGAAAGACCACCGAGATTCAATCCACCGTACGTGAGGGAGAGACCCTCAGTGCGAGGCGTGACGATTATGTTGGCGCCGAACTCATCCATCTTGTGGGCGACGTCTTCTTCCAGCGTACTCGTAGTGGTGAGCAGAGCCACTACAGCGGCTACCCCCACCATAAGACCCACCACCAGAAAGAAGACCTTGGCTTTCCTGCGTCTCAAGTTATTTAGAGCGATATCGCGCAGTTTCATGGCAACCTCCTATTGAAAGTACCGCAGTCCGGACATGACGTCCTGTTGCGTGATGACAACTTTGCCGTCTTGAACCGTCCGTTTCAAGGCCGAAGGGTTGCAGCCGCCGGTAACTTCGTTGACCTTATCCGTGCGAAACTTTAGACCGCAATTGACGCAAATCATTTCGTTTCCCTGCTGCACATAACCCTTCTTGGCACGCCAACAGACCTCGCATGCGTCAAAGGCGGCTCGAATCACACCATCGACGCTCTTGACCACAAAAAAGCGAATCTTCTGGTTGGGAGATGGGCTGTATTGGAAATACTTTGCTTTTCCGTCCTGAAAAGCGGCGGCCGGAAACGCGAAAATCCCATTTGCAGGCTGGACCTCCTGAGCGGGCACCGAAAAGTTCCAAGCGAACGCTCCGGAAACAGCGGCAAACGTTATGACAGCAACCGTTGAGGCAATGATCGCCACAACTATTAAGAATCCCTCACCACAATATTTTTGTCTCATTTTTTATTCCTTTTGTCCTGATGGCGCTGGACCGAGATTTTCTCGGGGTTGTTGGAACAATAGTGTCTTCAGCTCAGTCTCGCCGGACACCATGCGAGGCCAGAAGGTTTTCCAATCATCCTGCCCGGCCGCGGCATGTACCTTTTCCCTGAAAGTCGGGTCGAGTATCTTTACGTCCGCATCTTTGAAGAGACCGCCTGCCCATTGGAGGGCCTTGCGGTTCTTTTCTTCAGGACCCTGAACTCCTTGTAAAACATGCTCATCCAGAAGCTTGCGTAACGCCAGCCTTTGGCCCACAACCTGCAAATACTTTTCCCTGGAACCAAATCTGGAAGCAGCCTGCTGCAAAAACTCTTCAGGCGCGGCTCCCTTGGTTTTAACAATGTTGCCGACCTCTTGCTCTATTTCGTAGGGCTGCACCACGATGTTTTTCGCATCAGCGGCCTGAAGGAGGATCTCCTTGCCTACGACGGAAAAGAACGCGGACGTGGGGTTCATCTCCGGGGTCTTGGGATCGTCCACGGAAATAGGAATCTTCATGTCTTTGCTGAATACAGGTTTGCCGTTGACGTTTGCTACCACCGGATCGTCAACTCCACCCGCAGACGGCTTGAACGTACCGTCCAGCATTGTCGGGTACCCGGCGCGGACAATTGCCCCTTTGATCTGATCCGGATTCGTCTGATTGTTTCTGAATTTGACTATCACATCCTGAGCAGCCAGACTCACGTCCGTTTCAACGACGCCGGGCAGCTTCTCGGTGACTTCTTTGACGGTTATCACGCAGGCCGGACAATTCATTTTGTTTACCGTGAATCTGGAAGCCACAACTTCCCCCGTCACCAGTCGATAGGCCCCATATCCACCTCCGGCCGCAATTAGGACAATGACCAAGGCCATGACGCCCTTGCGCAACTTGCTCATGGAGACCTTGCGGCCTTCTCGATCCAACGTTTCGAGATCGATTTTCTTCATCTGTCTTTCCACAGACATGCCAGTACTCCTCGTTCACGTTTTCCAGAACGCTGGATAAGCGTGATAATGGATTGTGATGCGATGCGGAATACTCCGCTCGCTCTAGTTGAAGTACAGATAAATAGTCAAGATTGTGCGAAAGGAAGGCTTAACAGCGGAGATTGCAGGTTCGAAGGTTGACAGGAGCGCCGCGACAATCCAACTCGGAAATCAACTCTGTGGCCGGATCGGCCGCGGTAGTGGGAAACTCAACTGCGGTCAGAGGAATGACCGCGGAGGTTCGGACAGTCGCTTGCCCGGTTGGGGTCCCGGAGAGTGCCACAATTTGCATCTGCTCCAGACAGCGGCATGCTGGACACTCTTTCTTCATCATCTTGCTCGAACAACAGGCTTTATATTCGGAAGAAGGATACGACGAGACGCTTTGAGTATGCTGCGGTGAGTGAGTTCCGCAACACAAACGACCTCCTTGCAAACGGGAAGCCGGATCAAGGGAAGGTTCGGTCTTACAGCACTGGCGCGGCTGCTCTTTGATAGCCGGTTCACATGCTTTCTTGCAGCAGCACGGCAAATAAGCGCCGGGCGCTACAGTGGCGCCCACCAAAGAGAAACATAAAATAAGTGCGATTGACCGACTCAAAAATTATATCCTCGTCGCGCAGCCCGACTCCTTATTGTTGATTAGTCTACTCACTTTTCTTCTGAAGTCAAGGCGCTTCCCCGGAAAGCGCACATTAGCAGCTTCTGTGGCGAATTTTCTGGGCTCTTGCCACCTGAACCGCGCCTTCGCTATGATGGAGGACCAGAAAATTTCTTCAGGTCCAAGGAACGACAAAATGAGTTGTGCAGCTCCGAATCCGATGCACTGGGAAGACCTCAGGGCCCGATCACGAGAGGAGATAGTGAACCGACCCGGAGTAGAAATCTCTGACGACCACTCGTCGTATGAGGTCGGCTTTCTGAACGCAATGTATCTGGTGGACCCGGTTCGGGAGCGCATTTTAGAGCTGTGGCCGGACCCTAGCCGAGAGCTGAGCGAAGAATTTCAGATCCTGCTTATACGCTACCTGGTTGCCCGGAACGCGGGCCCGGTGGATGGAAAAGACGTGAGCGAAAAGGATTTCCCGGGAGGAGTCACATTTTTTCAGGGACCGCACACTTTGCACACAGCGCCCATCGCCGAACGATTCGGCAGCGACCCTGACGCTTTCGAGGTGCGCTGCCGGGAATTTGGAGCGGTCCCGGCGCCTCACGGCGACAGGGCCATGCGATTCCTGCCGTTCCCGATGATTCCAGTGACATATGTTTTGTGGCGAACGGACGAGGAATTCCCCGCGTCGGTATCGGTGCTTTTTGATAGCTCCATCGCACGCTGGTTCGAGTTCGACATGATATTCACCCTGGTGCGCGTGCTGACGGAAAGAATTGTAAAAGGATAGGCTTTTTTCGGGCTGGAGCTTCTCTTAATCGGCCTTCTCGCCTGCCACGATCTCCTCGATTTTCGAAGTCAGATCTACCCCTTCTTGCTGGAGCTTACCGCCCGCCCAAATCTGTTTGTCGCGGATGATTATGTTCTCGAATGCCAGTTCCCGAATCGCGCCTCTGAGCAGAGGGAGCTCGCGCACTTCGCCTTCGGCACGGATCTTTCTGAAAAGTGGATGATTCTCCTTGGCCTCTATGGTTGATTCGGGTCCTATCTCGTGGTTCCATTGTCCCCATAAATCGTCCCACTTTTCCCTTCGAATGGGGAACCGGCAATAGGAAATCACCGGGCCTCGGTCCAGCTCTTTCGTTACAATGTGGACCATGATCCCCTGCTCGGCAGCATCCTCCGCGATCAGTTGATGTATCACCTCTTGCCAGGTGCCTTTAGGTCCCCAGGGGAGCGCGGGATGTATGTTCATCAGGACAAGCTCCTCAAGCTCCGGGTCTCCGATGATGAGCATGTACCCGGCCATCACAATTATGTCCACCGGCGGGAGCAAGTCGATGAGCTTGATCAACTCACGGCCGTAAAGATTGCGCCACTCCTCCAGCGCAGGTGATGATTCCAGCGCCGACCGGCTCTCGTGCAAACCGCGTTTCCTCAGCTCCGGCATGAATCGCACGTGTGACAAGGTTGCCACGGGAATACTCTTGCTCGCGGCCAGTTCAAAGAAAAGCTCTCTCTGGCGGTACTCCTCGTTGAACGGACCATCGCCCGTCTCGCGGTTACAGAAGATCCATTCGATAGTTGCAGGAATCTTATTGGTGACAAGATCGTTGTGCACGGTCTCCAGCAAGTTCCGGGCCGCAGGATCTCGCCCGGTGGAAAACCATCCGATTTTGAGAGGCATATAGCGAACCTCCTTGGGGCACGAGGATTTTGAAGAGTGAACTTTGCCGGGGAGGGACTTTTTACAAAAAGTCCCTCCCCGGCACCCCTCTTCAAAAACTCCTATATGGTAATTGCCAAAACCTTTGTCCGATTTTGCGGGACTAGGTCTTGTCATTCCTGCGAAAGCAGGAATCCAGCAGCCATTCCTGGGTTCCCGCTTTCGCGGGAACGACGGGTGCAAAAAGGGGGGGGCGGCGGGAGACTTCCAAGAAGTTGCCCCCTGCACCCTCCTATTCTCCTTCCCCTATCGCCTCAGCCTGGGATCGAGGGAGTCACGGATTCCTTCTCCGAGAAGGTTATATCCCAGCACGGTTATAAGAATCGCCAGACCGGGAAAAACCGATAGCCACCACGCAATTTCTATGTTGTCTTTTCCCTCGGTCAGGATGTTTCCCCACGACGGATCAGGCGGCTGGACTCCAATACCGAGGAATGACAGGCTGGATTCTATAAGAACCGCGGCAGCCACACCCAGAGTAGCGGCCACCAGGACCGGCGCCATGGAGTTAGGAAGTATGTGAAGGAAAATGATCCGCGCGTCGCTCGCCCCTTGGCTGACGGCAGCCTGGACAAAGTCACGCTCCCGAATGCTGAGAAACTCCGCGCGTACGAGTCGAGTCACGCCCATCCAGGATGTAACCCCTATCACTATCATGATGTTCCATATACTGGGTCCGATAAGAGCTATGACGGCCAGAATGAGGAAGAACGAGGGGAAACACAGCATTACGTCAACGAAACGCATTATGATGCTGTCCACAGGGCCTCGATAGTAACCCGACAGCGCGCCAAGGAGCATACCTATTGCGATTGATATACCCACCGCCACAAAACCCACGCTCAGCGAAACCCCCGCGCCGTAAATTACGCGCGAGAGCACATCCCTGCCGAGAATATCGGTACCCATGAGGTGAGCGCGCGAAGGCGGAGCAAGGATGCTGGACGTATGTATTTCGTCAGGCGGATAAGGAGCCAGGTAAGGCGCGGCAAGCGCCACAACAAAAAGAAATATTACCACGACGAGGCCGGCCACAGCTATCTTGTTTTTTACAAATCGCCTGGTGAATTCTCCTGTGATTGCAACCATGAACTTGATTCCTAAATAATGGAGCCAGCCTCTCGCAGTTTCCGGTCAGCCGCTCACGCGAATACGAGGGTCCGCGAAAGAATACGAAACATCCGCCAGCAAATTCCCGAACAAGGTAAGAAATGCGCCAATTACGAGTATACCCATGATGGTCGGGTAGTCCCTCATCATTACTGATTGATAGAAGAGCTGACCCATACCGGGAATCGCGAAAATCGTTTCAAAGATCACGCTGCCGCCTATAAGTCCCGGGACTGAAAGCCCGAGAAGTGTGATCACCGGTAAAAGAGCGTTTCGGAGCGCATGCCTGAATATAACGGTACGCTCGTCCAATCCTTTCGCTCGGGCCGTCGTTATGTAATCCTGGCGAACAACCTCCAACATGTTGGACCGCATGTACCGACTCATTCCGGCCAGCCCTCCGAATGCGGACACAAACACCGGAAGAACAAGATGCTTGGCCAAATCGAGCAGCCGGGCCGGAATGGACAGGTCTGCATAATCAAGAGACCTGATCCCGGAAATGGGGAGCCACTCCAGCTCAACTCCGAAAAGAATCATCAGAAGCAGAGCAAGCCAAAAAGTGGGAATCGCGAATCCGAGGAACACGATGATCGTAGTAGTCTGATCGAAAAAAGAACCCTGTTTGACCGCCGAAAGCACCCCTATAGGAATCGCGACAATCAAGATGAAGAACATGGACACAAGGTTTATCAGAATGGTTATAGGAATGCGTTCTAGGATCTTGTCCAATACCGGGCGACCATCCGGCGCGAAGGATGTCCCAAAATCCAGCATGAGCATGTTTCGCAGCCATTTAAGGTACTGCACGTACCAGGGTTGGTCCAGGCCGTAATGTGCTCGTATCCTATTGACAGCCTCCTCGTTCATATTCGGATTAAGGTCGGTCAGGATACTTGTTGGATCACCAGGGGCCATTTTCATCACCGCGAACGAAATCACAGTGATTCCCAAAATCACCGGGATCATCATGACCAGACGTTTCAGAATATATCGGCCCATCGCACCTCACCGCTCAATATGATACTTCTGAAGAGGCTTCGGAACATACCATTTTGGGAAGTTATAATAAATTCCTATGGGCCCCGGATCAATCCCTCGAAACCGGGCGCTGATTATCGGCAAACCATAACCCACGAAGAGAAATGTGTACGGCTGGTCCTCTGCAAGGATTTCCTGAAATTCATCATAGTATTTCTTCCGCTCGTTGCGATCATAGGTGGACACTCCCAACTCCAGCAGTTTGTCCACTTCCGGATTTTGATATGTGATGAAATTGAGCTGTCGCTCCCCGGTCTTCTGGGAATTCCAGATATCGATCTGGTTGGGGTCCTGGCCCATGGTCCACCCCAACAAGCAGGCTTCAAAGTTCCTCTTATTGATGAAGTTTTTGAGAAACGCGGCCCATTCGATCACCCGTATGTTGACCTTGATCCCCACCTTTCTCAGGTCGCTCTGTATTATAGTCGCGGCATTCTTCCGGAGCTCGTTTCCCTGATTCGTAATGATCGTGAATTCAAAGGGCTTGCCGTCTTTGCGGAGAATTCCGTCCCCTTCCGTGTCTTTCCATCCGGCTTCAGCGAGCATCTGAGCTGCTTTTTGGGGGTCGTAAGGAAATTTTCGCACGTTGGGATTGTACCAGAAGGTATCAGGCTTGTATGGGGTGTAGGCCGGCTGACCGAGGCCCAGTAGAACGCCTTCCACGATGCTTTCCCGATTGATGGCGGTTGTAATCGCCTGCCGAACCTTCTTGTCTTTGAATCTCCAGTCTTGAAGGTTATATCCGAGGTAGGTATAAGAATTCGCTAAATATTTGTACCTGACAAAATTCTCTTTGAACCAGGGGGTGTCGGTCTGCCGTCGGTATTGGAGGGGCGACAGACCCATCTCATCCAATTTGCCCGCCTTCAGCTCCAGGAACATAGTCGCGGGGTCGGGGATGATCCGCGTCATGACCCGGTCTATGTAAGGTCTCCCCTCGAAATAATCGTGATAGCTGTCCAACACTATCCTATCGCCGGTTTTCCATTCGGTAAACTTGTATGGCCCTGTGCCTATAGGCGCACGGCCGAGAGGGCTCTTTGTGATATCTTTCCCTTCGAGCAGATGTGCGGGTAGCATCCCTTGACCCCACGACCCCAGCGCTGGTGCGTATGGCTTCTCGTAGGTGATTTCGACCGTGTAAGGATCAATGATTCGAAATTCCTGCACCCTCAGAAAATCCGTGGCATAGGCCGTGGGTGTCTTGGGGTCTACGTATACTTTATAGGTGTATTCGACATCCTTTGCAGTAAACGGCTGTCCGTCCTGCCACTTCACATCTTTACGCAGGTAAAACCGGATTTTCAGATTGTCCTCGGATATTTCCCACTTCTCGGCCAGATCGTTTACCAGCTTGATATCTCTGTCGTACTTGACCAACCCATTGTAAATGTAGCCGCTGATCTCAGCGCTCGCGCTATCCGAAGACAGCACTGGGAGCAACACCGACGCATCGCCGATGCTGCCGGAAATGTACATATCGCCGTACGCGGGGCCGCCATTTTGCTCGGCACTGATGCTTTCCGTTTTCTGTTTCAGGTTGTTCCCGGACGTCCGGCCGCTCTCGGAACATGAACAGAGGAACAAGATTGTGCACATCAACGCCAAGAGAGAGGCTTGTCTGACGGTCATGTTTTTCCTTTTGCCCGCGAGTTGGCAAAGATATAGTCAAAATGGTCACGGCTGGCAAGGGGCTTGAAACACTTCCAAGGAAATCGGCAGGAAAAAAGGAGTTTGTGTCACAAGATCGTGGAACAAATGCTTCTTCTCCCGGCCATCGGGCGTTCCGCGCGAGACCGCTCTACTGTCGAGCGTCCCTTTATGACACCCGCTATTTCAGCCCATTGGGGCGATTGAAAGTAGACCGGCGCTTTAGCGCCGGATGACCGTCGTGGAAACGATTCCCGCCATGAATGGAATTATGAGACACCCCCATCGTAAGTCGCACTTGCCGGTAAAAACACTCGGCACTAATTTATAAACAGATAAGAGGTCCAAATGGCGGCGGTTTCGGGTCGTCTGTTGCCGGCCAAATGAGATCCGTTGTCCGAGCCGGAATTTCGCCGCCCATTATGAGATTATGGACATGATAATTGTTGAGGGTGCAGTGGGCGGATCAGATGGACCAACGAAAGGATTCGAAAAATGACACGCATTGAATTCTCCGATGACGAGGCTAATATGATGAGAGGCATCCTTGAGACCTACCTTCATGACCTGACTTCAGAAATCGCCAGCACGGAAAACCTGTCGTTTCGAGAA